>JANYIP010000098.1 GCA_025361995.1 Streptomycetales bacterium
GGATGTGCTCGTTGTTCATGTTCTCTGTCGCATAGATGGTGCCGCCGCTCGCATCCAACAGCCCGTTGATCTCGTGAGCTTTGTTTGCAAGGATATCGTCATCGTATACCGATTCCATTAGCCCTCGCCCTATGTAGGCAGGAGCGCAACGCATACCGATAGAGCGAACGACCGGGGCGCCCGGCAATGGCGGAATTGTTTTGATGGGGTATCCGGGATTGGATCGCTTGTGCTGAGTCGGACCGCCGTAAACACGGAGTTCATCAAATGTAAAATCCAACAAGTTCGCGTTGCAAAAGACAAGAAAGGCGTCTTTTGTCAGGGCGCGTGAGACCGGCGTAGGAATAGTTCCTGCTTCGCCGTTGACTTCCATATGGCAACCTAGACAGTTTCTCTGGTTGAAGAAGGGGCCGGCCCCGTCTTCAGGATTGATTCGGTTCGCCTGAAAAACAGCGATTCCCTGATTGATCGTATTGATTTCGGTTGAATCGAGGTTGCCGTATCCTAGCGTGACAGCGTCGAAACTTTTTCCAAAATTGGCGCGAGGAACGGTTTCCACCTCGGTTACTTTGGTTAAGTCGCCGGGAAAAACGATGCTTGTGACATCATTTTGGGAGAGCGCATACCGGTCTGTGGAGACGCTGCCGCCGCTGCCGCAACCGAGAGCGACTAGAAAGCCGCTCAGCGCCAGACCACCGCCTATAAGCCATCTCATACGAGACTGTTGCATGAATTTTATTTCCTTTCTAAAAATTAACGATTCCTGGAGTCCTTTTGAACGTTCCAATCAATTCTTGTAAGGGAACCGCATTTGCGGAACCCTTGCAACGGTTGAACAGTCTGTCAGAAGTATCGAATCAGATCCAGGAAGAGTCGCGTTACGTTATTGGTTTTGACTGGAAAGCCTTGATAACTCTGCCAGGCGGCTCGGAAAGCGAGGTTATCCTGCAGTCGATAGTTCCCTGCAAGTTGATAGCCTTTGTAGTCCGTTCCTCCTCCGAGATCGGAGTCGGCGAAAGTAGCGAGAGCGGCATCCGAGCTAACGTCTCGGTAAGTGAACCAGAGCGTATAGTCTCCCTTGCTTGAAGCTTTGCCGTCAGCAAGTTTAGACTTATTGACGCCCAGGGTGACTCCCCAGCCGTCGTTCTCAAAGTTCACGGAGCCGTTATTCAAGTACTCGTAGTGCAGGAACGGTTGAATCTTTCCGGGCTTTACCTTTGGCGCAAGTTGCGCTGAGAGGTTGACGATATTGAAGGTGTTCGCACCAAATCCGAATACTCCGTTGTTGTAGGCGTAGTGAGCATTCGTGGACTGCAGCCCGGGGGCGCTCAGCAAAGATGCCGACGTTCCAGGGCTAGTATCCGTCAACCCGGCATTGACTCCGGATGCGGTGACAGTCGGAACGAGCAGACCGCTGTTCAGGTTGTCGATCACATGATAGCTGATCGCACCGTGGAAGAATCCGCTGTCGGCCTTCACTTGCGTCGAGAAGATAGTAGTGTCAGTCGTCAAACCTCTGAAGAGTTGTTTGTTCGGCAGATTGATTGTGTAGAATCCGGTAGTCGCAGTGACTGACAGCTTTTTGTTTGCAACGATTGGAACCTTGAGAGCGACTCCCTCAGGATCAACATCGTTGTCCCAAAAAATTTCGCTCGCATAGCCTCCGACTTCGCCTCTCCAGTACGGGTTTTGGATCTTGCCGAAACTCATGAAAGGAGTTTTCGGATTTTCTTTCGCCCCGAAGTAGTAGTTGAAGAAAGCTCTTTTAAAGGTGATCGGTTTTCCTCGCGAAAAATCACTGAAAGTGACATAGCCTGCGGTCGGAGCCTGATTGACCGAACTTGCAAGATAGATTTCCGCTTCAGAACGATCCGTCACAGGGGTCTGCAATTTCAATCGAAAACGTCCTCTGAACTGACCTTGGTCTCCTTCGGGAATCACGCCGAGTTCACGAGAATGTTCGCCGGTAAGATCTAAACGAAAATCAAGGTCTCCACTGAATTTAATCCCGGGAGCCGTCGGTTTTGCCATAGCGTCCGGCTTTTGCCCGACAGGTTTAGCTGCCTCTCCCGGAAAACCGGCAAGGCGCTCCTTATCACGAGTGGTAGCCTCATCACGCAGTCTTTGGAGTTCTACCGTGATGGCTTTGAGTTGCTCCTCGAGTTTCTTAATACGGTCACTGTCTGAGTCCGCGTGAGCCAGAACGCCGGATGTCAATAAGACGCCGGCTAATCCCATCGACGCGAGGCGAGACAATTTCATAGCGTGTTCTCCTTGGTTTTCCGCCTTTGGCAGAAAAGTTAGACCGTTTTGTACTAGTGCAGAGGAACAGAGCGCAGAC
>JANYIP010000122.1 GCA_025361995.1 Streptomycetales bacterium
CCGCCTCTTGACACAGAGGGGAACCGTTATAGCGCTGGGCCCTGAGACAATGAGCGGCGTGGAGCCCACCTCGCGAGCCAGTTTCAACATCCGAAGCGGGACCGTCTCCGGTGCCGCAATCACCGAGCGGATGGGCATCGGTCCGTCCCGGCTCCTGGAGCGGGGCACGCCTGTGTCGAGTCGTCAGCCAGATGGCCGCCGACACGGGCAGACGGTCTGGTCGCTGGACTCCACGACCGATCCGTCGGTGCCCCTGGGCGCCCACCTGATCGAGCTGCTGGATCATGTCGAAGTGCGCCGGCATGCAGTCGCCGGGCTGACCGAGGATGAGTGTCAGATCGACTGGTTCTGCAATCTAGAGGCGAAGCCGACAGGTTCCGATGAGTCGAGACGCTCTCATCGTCGAGTTGAGGCGGCTCGGGTGCCACACGACGGACATTGGCGACGTGTTCTACGCGGCCAACCCTGCCTGGCTCGCCGAGGCTTGACCGTACCGAGGTGCCGTTCTCGCTCGCCATCCGGCGTGGCCGACCGGCATCCTGTGACGCATGGCCAAACCGTTGACGCAGCCTTCCGTGCTCCGTCCGATGACCACGGCGGACCTCAACCTTCTGCTCCCGATCCAGCGCGAGGCAGCGCAGGTGGCCTTCGGGCCGGCTTTCCCGCAGGACGAGTTCCCGTTTCCCACCGAGGCCATTCGGCACAGATGGAAGCGGGAGTTGGCCGATCCCGACATCGAGTGTTTCGTCATCGTCGACCCACACCGTCCGGTGGCGGGCTTCGCCGCCGTCAAGGGGCAACAATTTCTGCATTTCGGCACTGCACTCGGATCGTGGGGCAGCGGCCTCGCTGACGCAGCGCACGCGGAGGTGCTGGCCTACTGGAGAGCCGAGGGGTATCGGCGCGGTTGGCTGCGGGTGCTCGAACAGAACCTCCGTGCGCGCCGCTTCTACGAACGACGCGGGTGGCAGCCGACAGGTGACCGCGAGAGATCCAGCTTCGCTCCGTTTCCGCTGCTGTTGACCTACGAAGTTGATCTCTCAACTCCGCCTCATAGCGCATAGGTGCCGTTCTAGTGCTGCTTGCCGCGCACTGCCAGGATGTGAGCGAAGTAGTGGCCGTAGGCACCTCGGTCGGCGAACACGCCTGATCCGAGAGGTGGCTTCGACTCGTACTCCTCCCAGAGGCCCGCACCTGTCGCCTCCCACTCCGCGTCGGTGCCTGCGCCACAGCAGTAGGGGAACGTCTTGGCCATCCACCCAAGGACGAAGCGGACTTCCTGGTCAGCATGTTGATCTACGAGAATGCCGAACAGCTCGGGAAAGCGTGACTGGTCCTCGCCATCTGATCCGAGCTCAGGTAGGCCCGTGAGCCACGTCGGTTCCGAGCAGGCGTACCAGTCCAGGAACGCCAACCGGAGAGCGGTTTCGCGGTCCCTGAGGCCCTGTCCCCACCGCGCGATAAGGTCAGAGCGGGCGCGCCCAAGCGACTGCTCTCCTGATTGCTTATAGCAATCTTCAAGATCGTTTATCTCCGACAGGCTTGGGGTGGAGGAGTCGGTCACAGGCGCGAGGCTATCCCGGCCCTGCCCGCCCCGGGTACCCGCAACGGCCCGGTCCCCGTGCACGCTAAGTGCCGATCTGTGCTCCTCGCGACCGACCTGTTCCTGACACGTCACCACCGCACCACATCGCAGCGTTGATACACACCGCGGTACCTACTCACCGCGGGCACTCATAGGTGCCGACGGGGGTGATTCAAAGGTTTCGGTAGACGGCGCTGCGGTGGGCGACCCGAAGCGCCAATACGAGAAGTTCGGTGTCCCTGATCGTGTAGATCACTCGATGGTCACCAACTCGGATGCGCCAAAGGTCGGGGTGGCCAACTAGGGGGCGACTGCCGGCGGGCCGTGGATCGACGCCCAGGGCGTCAACTGCTCTGAGGATGCGGCGCGCGACGGATTTGTCGATCTTCTTGAGTTCTTTGACAGCTTGGCGGTCGTACTGCACGGCGTACGAATCCGACGCGCTCACAACCCAAGTGCCCCGGCGACGTCAGCAGCAGGGATCGCGGTGCTGCGACCGGCGTCGATATCCGCCAGCCGCTTTGTTGCAACGCGCGCGTCCTCCAGGTCGACCATGGCTTCGTAGCGCTCCACGAGCTCTGCGGGGACGATGGCAGCGGCGCGTTGATGAGCCCGGCCGCGGGTCACGAAGGTGATCTCGCCGCCGAAGGCTGCTCGATTGACGGCGTCGGAGAAGTTGTCTCGGGCTTCGGTCACGGACAGCTCGGTTACGTCAGCGCTCATATCACGAGAGTACGCCAAGTACACCAAGTACGCCATCTTGGCCGGGCACGGAAGTGAAGACCTATCCCCCGAGCCCGTCCGCCCGGCGCATGTACTCCTCCTTGCGGACTCGCCCCTCTTCGTACCGCTCACGCATGAGGTGCGTGTACACCTCCGCGGTCATCAGCGGGCTCTTGTGCCCCAGGCGCCGTTGCACGTCGAACAAGGTCAAACCGGCGTCGAACATGAGCGACGCGGCGGTGTGCCGAAGCGAGACCCAGGTGATCCGTCGCTCAACGATGTCAGCCCGAGCCAGCGCCGGCTTGAGGACGTCGCGAGAGAAGCCGCTGCGAGCGATCAGGCCACCATTTCTGTTGGTGAAGAGGAAGTCCTCACGGGACGCGTCGGGCTGGTGGACGGCGAGGTGCCTCAACAGCGCATCCATGACAGGCTGCGGCACCGGGACGGTCCGTGAGTCGTTGGTCTTGGAGAGTTGCTCGGTGAACAGGTGGCTCCCGTTCTGGTTGACCACCACTCGCCCGAAAATCATCTCCTTACGCAGCGGGTTGAGGTCGCAGACCCGAACGCCGATCGCTTCGTTCCACCTAGGCCCGAGCCAGCACCCCATCATGATCAGCGCGGTGTAGCGGTCGTTGGTGCGCAGACCGCTGTACTTCTCCCCGGGGGTCGGGACGCATTTCACCAGCCGGTGGACCTCGCGAGCCGTCAGGACGTCGTCGAAGCCCTTGCGGGGGTCTGCCTTGGGCGGAAGGGCAATCTCGACACAGGGGTCAGGGATCAGGCCGTCCTTGACCGCGCGACGCAACGGCCCGCGGAGCAGGGTGTAGCAGTGGCGCACTGAGCTCGGGCCCATCTTGCGCGAGAGGCCGACCACCCAGTCGTCGATGTCGGAGGGGCGGATGTCGTTGATCGACCAGTGGGACCAGTAGGGCAGCAAGTGGTTCTTTGCCCGATTCTCGTCGGTGTACTGACGCGACGCGCTGATCGGGCGCCGACCTGACTGCCAGCGCAGGTAGTACTCCCCGAAGGTCGTGTTGCGTTCCTCCGGCGAGACGTAGCGCCCCCGGCGAAGCTCTCGCTCCAGGTCAGCCTTGCGTTCGAGCAGCTCTTCTGGCGCCCGCCGACGCGGCGGTCCGGGGAGCCGTTCGGTCCGCTCGCGGCCTCGATGATCGCGGTAGCGCAGCTCCCAACCGCCCCGTCGATAGCTGATGCTGGCCACGCCGTCACTCCCGAGAAGTTGATCTTACCCACACTTTACCCACAAACGAGGCGACATTGGGCACCCCGGGCCAACTCAGACCAACATCCAGAAATACGGATAACCGCAGGTCAGAGGCCTAGTCTAGGGGTTTCGCGACCAACGGGATAGACCTACTCAGAGCGCTCCGGAGGCGGGAGCGTAGGTTCGAATCCTACCGGGGGCACTTTTCGATCAGGCGGCCCAACCGACCAACCACCTAGGCCCCAGTTGGCTGATAAGGGGCCAGATTGGCCGGCAGTCGGGACAACCGGGCCCCACATCAGCCAACCCTGAGGCCGCCCGACCGCGAGCTACATGTGGGCGGCCAGTGCGTCCTTAGCCGTTACCGGTCAGCTCATCCAAGCCGAAGCCGCCTGCTTCTGCTCCGCTTTTGTCTCCCCAAACCGCGCCCGTGCTATCACCCACAAATGCTCGGTCACA
>JANYIP010000162.1 GCA_025361995.1 Streptomycetales bacterium
GAGCCAGTGTGCGGTCAGCGCTACCTGCGTCCACGAGCGGCGAGAGCTCAGTGATCCGAGCTCAACGCTTCGGCCAGTGCCACAGCGGCGCGTCGAACCTTTCTCGGCAGGCCACAGTCGTCTGGCCGTACTCCTTCGTGAGCCCTACGACCGATGCCGGACCAGCTCCGCCCTGGTCGCGCGCCAGGGCTGAGACCAGAGTCTGGGCGTGCGACACCGCGATCACCTGAGTACGCGTCGAAGCGACCCTGATCAGCTCGCCCAACGCGGGAAGCAGGTCCGGATGAAGACTCGTCTCGGGCTCGTTCAGAACGAGCAGGGCAGGAGGCCGTGGGCTCAGCAGCGCCGCCACCAGCAGCAAGAACCGAAGGGTGCCGTCGGACAGCTCCGCACTGCCCAGCGGGCGCAGCATCCCTTGTTGATGCAGGGCGAGCTCGAACCGTCCGCCCGAGTCGAAGACGTCCACGCGGCTCCCTGGCAGGGCCCGGTCGATCACTGCGTCCATCTCGGCGGCGTCGCCGATCTCGCGAATGGTCTGCAGGGCCGCCGCGAGGTCTGCGCCGTCGTGACTCAGGACCGGGGTTCGGGTGCCGACCTGCGCCAACCGGGCCGGGGCACCGGGGTCCGTGCGGAACTGGTCGTAGAACCGCCACGACCTCAGCTGCTCACGCACGACCAACACCTCCGGCGCGCGTTCCGGGTCGGCGAGCTGGCCCAGCACGCTGTCGTACGCCGAAAGCCGAGGCAGGTCCACCCAACCCCCATCGGTATCGCGGACACGGACTGCGCCGCCGTGACGCTCGCAGAGCACGGCGCTCGCGCGACACACCGGTCCTGTCCAGATCGCCTCCACCTTGATCTCCGGATCCAGGCTGAACATCGTCGAGCTGCCCGGCCACACCGGCGGAAGGCCCAGATCCATGGCATAGCCGAAGTCATCTCCGGCGAAGCCCAGCCGCAGCGCCACTGGCCTGGAGCGCACCGTCCCTTGCACGGGCGTACGCCCGCTGAGCACCGCACGGCCGACTGTCTCGGGACCAGCCCACAGCGTCGATGGCAGGCCGCCTTCACGAGCCAGCGCTGCTACCGCCCCGTTGCGGGAGGCGTCTGCCAGGAGCCGCAGCGCGCGGTACAGGCTTGACTTCCCGCTCCCGTTAGCCCCGGTGACGACGTTCAGACTCGACAGCGGCAGGACCAGGTCGCGCAGCGACCGGTAGTTCTCAACAGCCAAGGTCTGGAGCACGACGATGCCTCCCCTGCTCTTCGTTGATCATGAAGCACTCCCCGCAGCTGATCGAGGCAGCGGGCGCCGTCAGGCCGACAGGCCGATCGCGCGCATCCGACGGGTGTGCTCCTCGGTGAGGCGGGCGAACATCCGTCCGACCTCCGCCAAGTCGAACCCCGGCATCCCACCGGCACCGATCCCGCCGACCAGCAGGTTCGACAGCGCATCGCGCTCCGCCGCAGTCCGCTGCGCCTGCGACAGCATCTCGCCCATCAGCCGCCGCCCCCACAGGGCGAGCCGACCGGCGACCCGCGGGTCTTCGACGATCGCCTCGCGCACCGTGGTCACCACGAACGCGGAGTGCCCGGTGTCCTCGAGCACGTCGAGGACGAGCGCCTGGGTGTCGGCGTCGAGGAACCGCGCCACCTCGCGGTAGAAGTCGACGCTCACCCCGTCACCCACGTACGCCTTCATGAGTCCTTCGAGCCAGTCCGCCGGCGCCGTCGACTCGTGGAACCCGTTGATGGGGGCCACGAACGGTTGCATCGCGGTGTCCGGGTCCACCCCGAGCTCGGCGAGCCGGTCGCGGAGCCGGGTGAAGTGCCGGAACTCCGCCACCGCCATCCCGGCGAGCTGGGCCTCCGCGCCGATCTGCGGCGCGAGTGCGGCATCGGCCGCGAGTCGTACGAACGCGGACAGCTCCCCGTACGCCAGAACGCCCAGCAGGTCGATGACGGCAGCGCGGTACTCCGGGTCATCGAGGCTAGGTCCGGTCGGCTGTCCGGTCGGCTGTCCGGTCGGCTCTCCGGTCGGCTCGCCGGGCACGGAGTCCATGTGGCGCAGCGTAACGGCTACACTTGGCGGCAGGACGCGCACCGCTGGTGCGCACGAGCGCCGTGCTGAACGCGCTGCTCACCAGAGAGGTGCCACCTAATGCCCGCGAAGAAGGCGAAGAGTCCTGACCACGTTTAGAGAGCTCGGCGTACTCCCAGAAACCTGTGCAGCACTCGAAGCCGTCGGCATCACCGACGCCTTCGCCATCCAGGAGATGACCCTTCCGGTGGCCCTCACCGGTCAGGACGTCATCGGCCAGGCCAAGACCGGGACGGGCAAGACCCTCGGCTTCGGAATTCCGCTGCTGCAGCGGCTCATCGCCCCGACCGACCCCGATGTGGAGTTCCTCGCGGCGCCTGGGAAGCCGCAGGCCCTCGTCGTCGTCCCCACCCGCGAGCTCTGCGTCCAGGTCGCCAAGGACCTACGGCTCGCCGGGTCGCACCGCAAGGTTCGAGTCCTCGAGATCTACGGCGGACGTGCCTACGAGCCGCAGATCGAGACCCTGCGCCATGGCGTCGACGTCGTCGTCGGCACCCCCGGCCGGCTGATCGACCTCGCCAACCAGCGCCACGTCGACCTCACGCACGTGAAGGTCCTGGT
>JANYIP010000171.1 GCA_025361995.1 Streptomycetales bacterium
CGACGCCCAACTGGTGACGCCGATGACGACCACGAGCACGACGAGCTGGGGCAGCCGGTCCTTGAGGACCGTGGACAGCACCAGCGCCAGCGGCAGGAACGGGATGACCAGGAACCACTCGGTCAGCCGGGACAGGCTGCCGCCCACCCAGCCCGAGAAGTGGCCGGAGGCGATCCCGATCAGCGTCCCGATCACCATGGCCACGATAGACGCGGAGAACCCGACGAGCAGCGAGATCCGTGAGCCCCAGATCAGCAGGGTGAGGATCGAGCGACCCTGCTTGTCGGTGCCCAGGAGGTACGTCGTCCCGTCCGCGTCGGTGTACGGCGCGTGGATCGGTTTCCCGGTGGCGATCGTCACGTCCAGCCCGCTGCTGCTCGCCAGGAGCGGCGCTAGGACCGCCACGAGCACCGCGATGCACAGGACCACGAGCCCGACCAGGCCGGCCCGCTGTCGCCGGAACTCGCTCCAGATTCGGTGTATCGACGCCCGGCGCCGGGCCCACGCCAGCGATGACGTCGACTGGGCTGTCCCGGTCTCGGTGCTCACGAGCGACGTACCCGAGGGTCGAGCTTCGGGTAGGCGAGGTCAGCCACCAGGTTCGCCAGGATGATCGCCCCCGAGAAGAGCAGGAACAGCCCCTGCAGCACCGGGAAGTCAGGGACGCTCAACGCCGTGTATGACAGGAGCCCGAGCCCGGGGATGGAGAACACCGTCTCGATGGGGATCGCGCCGCCGACGACGAAGCCGATGTTGAGGATGATCAGCGTGAATGACGGCAGGAGCGCGTTCGGCACGGCGTGGCGCTTGCGCACGTCGGTGTCGCGGAGGCCTTTCGCCCGGGCCGTGACCAGGTAGTCCTCGCCCATCTCGTCCAGCAGCGAGGACCGCATCACGAGGGAGTACTCGGCGAGGTAGCCGAGAGTCAAGGTGATCACCGGCAGGGTCAGGTGCTCGACGATGTCGCCGATCCCCTGCAGTGACGAGGCGCTGACCCCGGGTGTGATCAGCCCGCTGGTCGGGAAGATGCCCGGGATCGGCCCGAAGCCCTGGGCGAAGAGCAGGATCAAGATCAGGCCCAACCAGAACTCGGGCATCGCGTAGAGGGTCAGCGTGACGCCGGTGGCCACCCGGTCGAAGAGGCTGTCGCGGCGCCAGGCCGAGTGCACGCCGATCCAGAGGCCGATGATCGTGCACAAGATCGTCGAGACCCCGACCAGCAGGATCGTCGGCCAGATGCGGTCGGCGATGACGGTCGTCACCGGCTGGCGATACTTGTAGGAGATCCCGAGGTCGCCGTGCGCCAGGGCCTGCATGTACTTGACGAACTGGATCGGCAGCGAGTCACCGAGACCCAGCTGCTTGCGGATCTGCGCGAGCTGCTCGGGGCTGACCGCGTGGTTGCGGGTCAGCTGCTTGACCGGGTCCGCCGGCAGCACTCTGAACAGGAATAAGTTGAAGATCGCGACGAAGAACAGGGTTGCTATCGACGACGCGATCTTGCCGACGACGTACCGAGCAGTGCCGCTGCCCCCCGAGGCTTCAGGGGACGAGGTCTCGGGCTCGGCCGCGAGAATAGCCGCCACCACCACCTACTCGCGGTCGTCAGCCGGTCGGCGCGAACGGGTCAGGATGAAGCCGCCGAGACCGAGCAGCACGATCGCGCCGGCACCGACCCCGAGGAGCAGCCTGGTGGAGCTGCTGCTCGAGACGGTTGCGACCTTCGCCACCACGGGTTCGATGTTGCGGTAGCTGTAGGTCCCGTACTGGAAGAGCAGCGAACCCTTCGGTTCCGGCTGCGGCTGGAAGTTGGTGAAGCGGTCGCTGCGGTACGCCTCGAGGTTGGCGTAGTAGTACGTGACGACGTACGGCGCATCGTCGTAGAGCATGGCTTCCATCTGCTTGACGATCACGTCCCGCGCCGCAAGGTCAGTCGTGGTCGACTGCTGGGCGTACAGCGTGTCGTACGCCGGATTGCAGTAGAAGCTGTCGGACAGTCCGGCCGCGATCGTCGAGCCGTCCTTAGTGCTCCTGGAGGAGCACAGGAAGGTCGACAACTGATAGTCCGGGTCGGGCTCGACGACCCAGCCCCACTCGAACATGTCGTAGGCGCCGTCGCCAATGATCTGGGTGAGGTTGTCCTCAGAAACGATCTGGGTCTGGATCGACATGCCGATCTTGCCCAGCCATCCCGCGATGTACTGGACCGAGTCTTTGGACGTCGGGCTGTCCGACCGGCCGAACAGGCGGAATTTCAACTGCTTCCCGGTGGCCGGGTCGACCCTGATCCCGTCAGAGCCCTTGGTGTAGCCGGCGTCGTCGAGGATCTGGTTGGCCTTGTCGAGGTTGAACGTCCGGGTGGCCGAACCTGGGTCGTAGTGCTCTTTCGCGTAGATGGTCGGGATGATCGAAGTTCCCTCTTCGCCATAACCGCCAAGGACCTTGGAGACGAGGGACTTCGTGTCGATCGCGTAGTTGATCGCCTGGCGGACCCGCTTGTCCTTCAGTGCCGGGTTGCCGTCGCCGATCGGAACGCCCTTGTCGGTCGCCGCTCCGGTATTCATTGCCAGCTCGTCGAAGCCGGTGTACTCCGCTGGGACAGTGGTGATGTTCTTGTCGGACTTGAGGGAATCGAACGACGTCGAGCCGAGGCTGTCGGCGAAGTCGATCTCACCCTTCTTGAGCGCGGCGACCATGGTGTCCTCGCTCTGGAAGATCCGGAACACCAACTCCTTGATCTTTGGCGCGCCTGCCCAGTAGCTCGGGTTCGCCTTGAACCGGATGAACTGCCCTACCACGTGCTGCTCGAAGATGAACGGACCCGACCCCACGATCGGTTCGTTCTTGTTGGTCTGCGCAGCCTTCTCGTCAATGTTCTTCCAGATGTGCTCGGGGAGGATGTACACCGCGAGCCGGAGCATGATCGGCGTGGGCTTGCTCACCGTCAGGATCAGCGTCGTGTCGTCCGGCGCCTCTGCCTTGGTGATGTTGGCGACGTAGCTGCCGTAGTTGTTCTGCTCGAACGACCCGTTGATGATCCGGTTGAACGTGTACGCCGCGTCGTGCGCGGTGAGCGGTACCCCGTCCGACCACTTCAGGCCCGGTCGGATCTTGTACGTCCAGGTGAGGTGGTCCGCGGACTCCTGCCAGGACGAAGCGAGCTGGGGTACTGGCGAGAAGTCCTTCTGGCTGTAGCCCAACAGGGTGTCGTAGGTGACCCCCCAGGCTTCGTAGGATGACGACAGGATGCCGACAAATGGGTTGAGCGAGTCGACGTCCTGCAGGAAGCCCACGGTGAAGGTCGTCTTCGGCTGAGCGGTGGGAGAGGCTGACACGGAACCTGCCGACCCTGTCGTCGAGGGCACAGCGGACGGTGACGTCGAGTCGGCGAACGCCGCGGTCGGTACGAGCGCGAGCGCAGCGACGGCGAAGGCGGCAGCGAGCCGGCGCCTGGGGGAGATGGTCATCAAGTCCTCCGGAGTGGGGTCGTCTGCGTCATCGTGCTGGGCTGCCGGAGGGTTCCGCAGCGCTGCGGCGCCGTCGTGGCCGAACCGTGTCGTTGGCGTGGCGTTGTTGTCCCGCTGCCGGCCGGCGGCGCGCTAGGTTCGCCGTCATGACCGACCCCGCTGGCGCTCCCTCTGGACCCGAGTTGCCTCCGCTGGCTCCCGTCGAGCGAGAAGTCCACGACCTGCACGGCGTCGTCCGAGTCGACGACTACTACTGGCTGCGGGACCGGGACCGGGTGGAGACCGTCGAGTACTTGCGGGCCGAACGAGCGTTCTACGACGCGCGGATGACGCATGCTCGACCCCTCCGTGACTTGATGTTCGCTGAGATGACCCGCCGCACCGTGCCGACTGACCAGTCAGTCAGTTGGAGGGACAACGGCTCTGTTTACTACACCCGGACGGTCGCAGGGAAGGAATACGAGCAGTTTCTTCGCTCTGACGCGCAAGAATTTACGGCTGAGTTACTTCTGGACGAGAACATCCTGGCGGAGGGGTTGGACTACTTCTCGCTCGGCGACCGGCTCGTCAGCCCGGACGGCACGCTCCTCGCGTACTCGGTCGACTTCGACGGCAGCGAGGTCTACGAGATGCGGGTACGAGACCTGGTGACCGGACGGGACCGGCCCGACGTGATTCCCAGCACCTACTACGGGGCGGCCTGGTCGGCTGACTCCTCCACCCTGTTCTACGTCACGGTCGACCACACCCACCGGCCGTACCAGGTGTGGCGGCACCAGATCGGCACGTCCACCGAGGCCGACACCCTGCCTGCTGACACCTTGGTGTACAGCGACCTGGACGAGCGCTTCGAGGTCACGGTCGAGGGGTCGCGGTCGGGCGGCGCCATCGTGATCTCGTCGCTGGCGAAGGACACCAGCGAGGTGTGGCTGGTCCCGGCCGACCGGCCCCAGGACCCGGCGACGGTCGTGGACCCCCGGCGGACCGGTGTCATCTACTCGGTGTCGCACGCACCCAGCCCGGAGGATGTCGGCGGCGACGAGCTGCTCATCGTCACCAACGACGAGGCCGAGGAGTTCCGGCTGATGCGGACACTCGTCGCCACGCCAGGGCGCGAGAGCTGGACCGAGCTCGTCGCGGAGGACCCCGCCGAGCGGCTCTTCGCGGCCGACGTGTTCGCCCAGCACGTCGTGCTCACCCTGCGTCGGGCCGGTGCGCCGCTGCTGCGGATCCTTCGCCGGGACGGTTCAGCGGAAGCCAACCACTTCCAGGCCATCCACCCCGAAGCCATCGACGTCCACCCCGGGATCGCGGCCGGCACGATCCAGCTCGGCCGTAACGACGACTACCAGGTCGACTCCGTGCTCGTGTCCGTCGAGTCGTACAGCGAGCCGACGGCTTGGTACGACGTCGACCTGGCCACTGGGAGCCGGACCCTGCGACGGCGGCAGGAGGTCCCGGGCTTCGAGCCCGAGCGGTACGTGTCCGCGACATACCAGGTGGAGGCCGCCGATGGTGCCCTCGTGCCGGTCACCCTCGTGCGCCGCGAGGACACCCCGCTCGACGGGACGGCGCCCTGCCTGATCTACGCCTACGGCGCCTACGAGTTCTCGTACGAGCCGGAGTTCGACCTGGGGCTGCCGTCGCTGCTCGACCGCGGCGTCGTGTTCGCGCACGCCCACGTGCGTGGCGGCGGCGAGGGAGGTCGTCGCTGGTGGCTCGACGGGAGCCTGGAGCGCAAGCAGAACACCTTCAGCGACTTCGTCGCTGTGGCGGATGCGTTGGCGGACGGGCTGGTGGACCCGCGCGGGATCGTCGCCCGAGGGCTGTCGGCTGGTGGCCTGCTCATGGGCGCTGCCTACTCGCAGGCGCCGCGGCGCTGGCGCGGGGTCGTGGCCGAGGTGCCCTTCGTCGACGTCGTGACGACAATGCTCGACGAGACCATCCCGCTCACAGCGCAGGAGTGGGACGAGTGGGGCGACCCGCGCCGCCCCGACGACTTCGCCTGGATGCTCGAGTACTCGCCGTACGACAACCCGCCGCCGCTCGCGGACCGTCCGCGGCTGCTCGTCACCGCCGCCCTCAACGACCCGCGGGTCATGTACTGGGAGCCGGCCAAGTGGGTGGCCAAGCTGCGCGCCACCGGCTCGATGAGCGACGCGCTGCTGCTGCGGATGGAGCTCGGCGCCGGCGCGCACATCGGGCCGTCCGGTCGCTTCGGGCACCTGCAGTACGAGGCCGAGGTCTATGCCTGGGTGCTCGACACGCTGGGACGGTCGGACAGCCGGTAGACGAACTTCAGCCCGCTCCAGACCTCGTCGACTGCGCAGACCTTCACGTCGACGAGCCCGCCGGCCAGACCGTGCTCGCGGACGAACTGCTCGTCGATGTCGGTGTCGATCTTCGCGGCGATCCGGGCAGCCTTCTTGGGCCAGGCGATCCACAGCGCCGCCGCCGGTCCCAACTCAGCCTTGAGCGGGGCGAACCAGCGGATCATCGCCGGCTGGTCGCGGCAGAAGGCGAGGGTGACGTCAGGCCGGCCCTTCACATCGTGGCTGTTCAGATCGTGGCTCACCGTCGCCCCCGGCGGGAGGGCCCCCAGCTCGAACCCGGTCGGCGCGTCGACGAGCAGCACTCGGTGCTCTGCCTTGATGCCGAGCTTGCGAGGCAGCGGGGTGCCCGAGTAGCCGCTGCTGATTGGCCGGTCACCTAGCTGGTCGCTCACCGCCCGGATGTTACCCGCGGCGACGCGGTAGCCTCCAGACCGGACTGCGGGAAGCTCAGTGCGTGGAAAGCAGGGATACATGGGTCTGGACAAGAGCGTCGGCTCGGCGGCGGCTGCCGTCGCCGACATCAATGACGGTGCCTCCATCGCCGTCGGCGGGTTCGGCCTCTGCGGCGTCCCGGCGGTGCTGATCCAGGCACTGTACGAGCAGGGCACGACGGGCCTGCGGGTGGTGTCGAACAACTGCGGCGTCGACGAGTGGGGGCTCGGTGTCCTGCTCGCGGCCAAGCGGATCGCGCGGACGACCAGCTCGTACGTCGGGGAGAACAAGGAGTTCGAGCGGCAGTTCCTCTCCGGCGAGCTCGAGGTGGAGCTGACACCGCAGGGGTCCCTCGCCGAGCGGCTGCGCGCCGGGGGCTCCGGCATCCCCGCCTTCTTCACCGCGAGCGGCGTCGGCACCCAGGTCGCGGACGGTGGCCTGCCCTGGCGGTACGCGCCGGACGGCTCGGTCGTCCTGGCGTCACCGGCCAAGGACACCCGCGAGTTCGACGGCCGGACGTACGTGCTGGAAGAGGCGATCAAGACCGACTTCGCCCTGGTCAGGGCCGCCGTCGGCGACCGGCACGGCAACCTGGTCTTCCACGAGACCGCCCGGAACTTCAACCCGCTCGCCGCGATGGCCGGCCAGGTGACCATCGCCGAGGTCGAACAGCTGGTCGAGCCGGGCGAGCTGGACCCCGACCGCATCCACCTGCCCGGGATCTTTGTGCAGCGGGTGCTGGCCCTCTCCCCGGACGAGGCCGCCCTCAAGCGGATCGAGCGACGGACCGTACGGAAGGACGCCTGATGACCCTGACCCGCGAGGAACTGGCGGCGCGTGTCGCGCTCGAGCTCAAGGACGGCCAGTACGTGAACCTCGGGATCGGCCTGCCGACGCTGGTGCCGAACTACCTGCCGGCTGGCGTCGAGGTGGTCCTGCAGTCCGAGAACGGCATCCTCGGCGTCGGGCCGTACCCGACCGAGGACGCCGTCGACCCCGACCTGATCAACGCCGGCAAGGAGACCGTGACGGTGTTGGCTGGCGCGTCGTACTTCGACTCCGCCACATCTTTCGCCATGATCCGCGGGGGCAAGGTCGACGCCGCCATCCTCGGTGCGATGCAGGTGTCGGCCGCCGGTGACCTCGCGAACTGGATGATCCCCGGCAAGATGGTCAAGGGGATGGGCGGTGCGATGGACCTCGTCCACGGTGCCAAGCGCGTCATCGTGATGATGGAGCATGTCGCCAAGGACGGCTCGCACAAGGTCGTGGACGAGTGCACCTTGCCCTACACAGGCCGCCGTGTCGTCCAGCGCATCATCACCGACCTTGCCGTGCTCGACGTGACCGCCGACGGGTTGGTGCTCCGCGAGCTCGCGCCCGGTGTCACCGTCGACGATGTCCGCGCCGCGACCGGCCCGGCGGTGCTGGTCCCTGACGAGCCCACCACCATGAGCTTCGCACTCGCCGGGGAGGCCTGATGCACGCCAACGAGCAACTGCTCCACGACTTCTACGCCGCCTTCGAGCGGCTCGACGCGGCCACGATGGGCGCCGCGTACACCGCGGACGCGCACTTCTCGGATCCCGTCTTCCCGGACCTGTCCGGGCCGCAGGTACCCGCGATGTGGGCGATGCTCACCGGTCGGTCGACGGGCATCCAGCTCGACGTCTCGGGGGTCGAGGCCAACGACAGCGCGGGCAAGGCAACCTGGGTGGCGCACTACAAGTTCGGACCGAAACAGCGACCGGTCGTCAACCACGTGAGCTCGACCTTCGTGTTCTCCGAGGGCAAGATCTCCCGCGAGAAGGACGTCTTCGACTTCCACGCCTGGGCGGCGATGGCCATGGGCGGCAAGGGCCGGCTGCTCGGCTGGACCCCGCTGGTGCGTAACGCCGCGCAGACTCAGGCCGCCAAGGGCCTCGCCGAGTTCATGGCGCGTGCCTAGCTGTTGGACCCTGCCCTGGACCGGCCTGACGCGAGTGCGGGCTAGCCGGTTGTCCCGGCTCTGCGCGTGTCAGCGGTGCCGAGGAGTTCACGGATCCAGTCGCTGGATGCTGCGGCCTCGACGGTCTTGCCGTTCGCAGTCGGCATCGGTCGGACGCGCGCCGTGCTCGAGGAGCACGGCGATGATCCGCCCCTGCTCGTCTTTCGCCGCTGCCGAGCCGGAATCGCTCCGGCCCGTGCTCTGCACAGCGAGGTGCAGCGGGGTCGAACCACTCTTGTTCCTCAGCCGCGGATTCGCACCGTTCTCGATGAGGGCGCTGACCGCCGCTGAGCAGCGAGTCCGAACGGCTCGGTGCAGCGGCGCCACACCGCTCTTGTCCATCGCGTTCGGATCAGCGCCAGCCTCGATGAGATACCGGATCACGTCACCCTGCGCCACCGGATCCCAGTGCTCCGCGCCGGGACTCCCGTCGGCCGCGTAGTGGAGCGGTTCCGCTCCCCTCCGGTTGCGAGCCCGAACGTCGGCGCCTGTTGCAACGAGCGACTCGGCTAGCTCTCGGCGATGCGTGGCGGAAGTGATGTGCAGCGCCGTGTCGCCGCCGTACACGTAGTGACGGATCGCGGTGAGGAAGTACGTCTCGGCATCATGGCGGCTCGCGCCGATACGAATCGAGCTGTTTGCGAGATCGGGCGATGAGTCCAGCCGTCGCGCTACCTCGAGCTCGTCGCCTGACGCGATCGCACGGAACAGCGCCAGCAGTGCGCTTTCGTCCGGCCCGCCCGCTCGCCCAGTTGTCTTCGCCACGCGTACAGGTTGCCCGATCCGCGCTCGTCGTGCGAGACCCCAGGGATTTCTGACATGGCGCGACGGGTCAGCGAAGGAAGGTGAACAGCTTCAGCCCAGGCACCGTGCGGCTCCGCTGCCCGAGCAGACGATTCACCCCGACTGAGAAGGAGTCCTCACCTGGGGACTCGAACGAGAGCTCCTCAAAACCTGCCTCGCCGAACCAGTCGCGAATCCGGGGCGTGAGGTCCGGTGCGCGACGGTGGCGAGTCCAGATCACGAAAGCCCGGGGAGCGCAGAGCGACGAGGCGTAGGTGACCGTGCTCTGGACGTCTTCGTCGGACACGTTGCCGAAGATTCCGCACAAGAGCAGAAGGTCAGCTCTGGGCATCTCGCGATAGGCATCTATCTCCGATGCATCGGCGCGCACGGCCGCGATCCCGTGCAATCGAGCGGCCCGCAGAGCAACGGCGGCTTGGTGGACGTTGTGCTCGTCCGACTCGACGAGGTATCCGGTGATGTCCGCCGCCCGGTCATGGTGCTGCAGGGCTAGGACAACGTCATGTCCCTGACCCGCGCACGCGCTGATGATGCGGATCGGCCCAGGCGGAAGGGCGCCAACCGCCTGCTGAATCCGGTTGACGACGACGACCAGACGCTGCGAGAGCGCCGAAGTGGGGTCCGCGTACTCCTGGTGCCACGTCGCCCAGTGCGTCCCCTGGTCTCGTGCCGCCGTCATCGCGTCAGCATTTCACGCGAACCGACGCCAGGTATGGGGTTGGCAGTTCGCCGGCTGTTCAGCATTGGAGCTGTTGCTGGCCAGAGTCCGCGTACGGGTCGAGGGTGAAGACGGGTCTGGCGCCGGGGGTGCCGGTGATGGTGAATGCGCCGGGTGGGTGTTTGCCGACCTGGGCGCCGTCGCTGCGGTGGATGTCAGATTGGTGGACGAGTCGGTGGTGGTAGCCGCAGAGGGCTGCGAGGTTGTCGAGGGTGGTTTCGCCGTGGTGGGCCCAGTGGATGATGTGGTGGATGTGTCGGGCGATGGCCCCGCAGCGGGGGTGGGCGCAGGTGAAGTTG
>JANYIP010000229.1 GCA_025361995.1 Streptomycetales bacterium
CCGTTGCGGAGGTGCCGGACGACGTCGATTGGCGGATCGAGCGGGATGTAATCCGCGAGGTGACTCGCTGCGTCATCGACCACGGCTCGACGTACGAAACTGAGCATGGCTCAGTGACCGAGCACTACGGGGGATCAGTGAGCGTGAACCAGGCGACGTTCGAGCAACGGGCTCAGGCCGACGTTTCGTTCGCGCTGACCTGGCCCGAGGCGGCGGTCGTCGTTCAGTCGTCGCTCGACGTCGTGGCCGACGTCGACGAATTCCGAGTCACGATCACCCTGCATGCTGAGCAGGACGGCACGACCGTCCGCGATCGGACCTGGAACCGCACCTACCCCCGCGACCTCGCCTGACACCCCACGGTTACAACCCTGCACTGACACCGTACGGTTACGCAGGGAGAAGGCCGGAGCGGCGACGTCAGGGGTGATGCGGTGCTGTTCCGCGGTACGCCCGGCCGAGCATCGTGACCCACTGGTGCACCGCATCCTCGTTAGGGGCGAACGGCCCCGGCTTGAAGTGCGGCGAAGCCAGGCTTCGTTGCACCGACTCGCACGCGCCCCAGTCCTGCCGGTTGGTCAGGTCCCAGAAATCGACGGCGTACGACGGGTCCACCGTCTCGGACGGGAAGTACCAGGAGCACTCGATCCAGGTCCGACCCGGCTCCAGCGGCACCATGCGGTGCGTCATCACATAGTCGGGGTGCGCCGAGATCAACAGGTTCGGGAACAACCCCAGATACAGCACGGTCCGCGGGTCGACGCCAGGAATGGGCTCGCCGTCGGAGGTCCCCGACAGCGACATCGTCACCGCATCGGGAGCAAGGTCCATCGAGCCGCCGACCCAGGCGCCAGGCAGGTCGTAGTTGTCCCCAGACGTCGGGGGAGAGACCTGGCACAGCTCGGGGTGGATCAGTGGGCAGTGGTAGCACTCGTGGTAGTTCTCGCAGACGATCTTCCAGTTGGCCGCGATCTCGTACGTGTGGCGGGCACGCAGGTGCAGCCGGTCCGGCGCGTACGGCGCGACCAGCGCGTCCAGGGCGCCGATGTGCTCGGCGAACGGCGCGGCGGTTCCGGTGGCGTTGACGAAGACCCAGCCGTGCCAGACCTCGACGGGCAGCGGCACGAGGCTGTACCGGGTCCGGTCGAAGGTCGTCACCTCGTTGAACTCAGGTGTCGCGATGACGTGGCCCTCGAGCGAGTACGACCAGGCGTGGTACGGGCAGGTGATCGCCCGGGTGGCCGCCGTACCGCCCTCGGGCAGCAGCTCGTGGCCACGGTGTCGGCAAGTGTTCGCGAACGCGCGGACCGCTTCTGTGCCCGCTGTGCCCGCTGTGCCCGCTGTGCCCGCTGTGCCGCCGAACGTCAGCAGCACCGGGATGTCACCGACCATCAACGCGCGCTGGCTCAGCTCGCGCCCCCCGTCGTCGGCGCTCAGGTCCTCGGTCCGTCCCACGCACGCCCAGGTCCCGGCGAGGAAGTTCCGCTTCTCCCACGCCAGCACGGCTGGATCGGTGTACGCAGCCGCCGGCAGCATCGTCGACTGGCCGAAGGCGAGCAGGGCCCGGTCGAGCGCGGCGGAGTCAAGCGGAGCGAGCGTTGTTGTCGGTGTCACAGTCACAGCATCCCCTTTGAGGCGTCTCGGGACAGTAGGGTCCGGGCGTGGCCCGTCGAAAGGTTGAAGTCCGTCGCGAGGAGATCCTTGCCGCGACGGTCACCGAGGTGCAGAAGACGGGCCTGGCGCAGACCCGGGTGTCCGACATCGCCAGTGCCCTGGGCGTCTCGCCGGCACTGGTCTTCTACCACTTCGAGACCAAGGACCGACTGCTCGCCGAAGCGTTCGCGTACGCCGCCGAGCGCGACCTGGTCCGGCTGGCCGAGGCGGTGCAGGGACCGGGCACCGCGACTGAGCGGCTGCGCGCGGTGCTGCGCCTCTACTCGCCGGTCGGATCCACGCCGCCCGGCTGGACGCTGTGGGTCGACGCCTGGGCGGCTGCCCTGCGCTCCTCCGAGCTGCGGCGGGTGTCGCGTCGGCTCGACGTGCGGTGGAAGGAGGCCGTCGCCGAGATCATCGCGGACGGGGTCGCCGCCGGCGAGTTCCGGTGCGCCGACCCGCACGCTGCCGCGTGGCGCATCACGGCCCTCATCGACGGGCTCGCGATCCAGGTGACCGTGCACCGCGGCCTGCTGACCCGCGGGCAGATGGCCGAGTGGGTGACCGGCCTCGCCGCGCACGAGCTCGGGCTCGCTCCCGAAGCCCTGGGCTGAGCCCTTCCTCGTCTTCAAATCCAGCCTCATAGCAACCAGCTCACCGGGTGGTCGGGGTCGGTCAGCGCGGGACGGTCGAGCCGGAACTGGTGCAGGTCCACCTCGGTGGTCGCCTCCCCCGTGGAAGCCAGGTCGGCGAGCAGCCGGCCGAAGGTCGGCGCGAACTTGAACCCGTGCGCGGCACCGAGCCCGACGACGACGTTCTCGTGGCCGGGGACAGCACCCAGGACGAAGTCGCGGTCCGGCGTCAACGTGTAGAGACAAGTCTTCGACCGGGTTGCCGGACCGCTGCCCGGGAACGTCGCAACCATGAAGTCGGCCAGCAGCTTCCGCCGGTCGGCGTCCGGCTCGAACGACCGGTCGTCGCCGGTGACCGCAGGTCCGCCACAGTCCTGCGCGGCCTTCACGGTTGGTTCGCCGTACGTCGGGAAGCCGTAGAAGGACGGGTCGTCCATCCAGATCCAGACCGGGAACTTCTCGGCGGCGAAGTCCTGCGGGCGCTCCGGGGTGAAGTAGGTGACCTGCTCCTGGGTGACGGTCAGCGGGATCTCGTAGCCGAGGTGGCGCAGGACGTCGTTGCTCCACGCGTCGGCCGTCACGACCAGACGCCGGACCTTGTACGTCTGGCCGCCGGCGTCGACCTCGAGGCCGCCGGAGCCGAGGTCTCGGACGGCCGTGACCGCGGACTCGTCCCGCAGGACTGCGCCACCTGCCACGGCCTGGCGCTGCATCGCTGCGGTACCGCGTGCGGCCGGCACGATCCCGGTTCGCTCCTGGTACAGCGCCTGCGCGCCGTCCGGGAGGTTGAACTGCGGCCACCGGGCGGCGACCGCGGCCGTGTCGAGCATCGCGTACGGCAGCGACCAAGCGGCCAGCGAGGACGTGTAGTCGTCGGGCGGGATCACGCAGCCGGGCGGGAAGAGGTCCAGCCCGCCGGTCACCGTCACGAACGACTCGGAAGTGTCCTGCTCCAGCGTCGCCCAGTCGTCGTACGCCTCGAAGGTGAGCTTGACGTAGTCCGGCGTGTGGTAGCTGTGGCGCAGGATCCGCGAGCTGTCGTGCGAGGCCCCGCGCTCGTGCCCGAGGGCGAACCGCTCGAGTCCGAGCACCTGGGCGCCGCGGCGTGCGAGCTGCCACGCGGTGGCGCTGCCGAGCGCCCCCAGCCCGATGACGGCGTACTCGAAGCTGTCGGCCATCAGGACCCCTGACCGGGAGAGTCCAAGCGGGGCAGCAGCCAGCGCCGGATGTCCAGGGACGCGTCCTCCATCGGGGCGTACCAGCCCTGCCGGTAGGCCCGCGAGGTCATGCCCCGCTGGACCGAGGCGCAGATCGCCCAGTCCTGCCGGTTGACGACATCCCAGAAGTCGGCCGCGTCGCTCGGGTCGAAGGAGGCCTTCGCAACCTCGGTCGGAGCGAACAGCAGGTCGCAGACGACCCGGGTCCGGTCGACCGCCAGCGGCTCGAGCCGGAACGCCGCCACGTGGTCGGCGGACAGCGACAGCAGCAGGTTCGGGTACACCAGCTCACCCTTGTGGCGGTCGCGCTCGTCGTCGTCGAGGTCAGGGAAGCGGTCACGCTCGGAGGTGCCGGACGCGGTGAACGTCCAGGCGCCCTCGCGGTGCGGGACCCCGCCCTCCCAGTCGATGTCCCGCCCGCCGCCGCCGAACGCCGGGACCAGGCGGACCAGCTCGGGGTGCACGGGCCCGCAGTGGTAGCATTCGTTGTAGTTCTCGGCGATGAGCTTCCAGTTCGCGGCGACGTCGTAGACCATCGTGGCGCCGACGACCAGCGACTCCAGCGGGTAGCGCCGGATCCGCTCCGGGATCGCGCCCAGCTCCTGCGCCAGAGTCGGCGAACCGGTGGGGGAGCCAGCCGGGGTCAGGTTGAGCCACAGGAAGCCGCCCCAGCTCGCGACACCCACTTTGTGCAGCCCGAAGTCGGCCGGCGCGAAGCCGTCGACGTCCTCGGTGTGCGGGGCGTGCAGCAGCGACCCGTCGAGGTCGTACGTCCACGAGTGGTAGGGGCAGCGCAGCGCCGACGACTTGCTGGGCGCGGGTAGCTCGGCACCGGGCTCCACCGGCACCAGCTGCGAGCCGCGGTGCCGGCACACGTTGAAGTGCGCGTGCAGCGCGCCGTCCTTGGCCACTGTGACGAGGATCGACTCGCCGAGGATGGCGACGACCGCGAGCCGACCCGGTGCGACGAGGCCGAGCTCGTGCAACCGGCCGGCACAGGTCCATGCCGTCATCAGCGCGCGCTCGCGCTCGAGTTCCCACGTCTCGGCGTCGACGTAGTGCTCCCGCGGCAAGGCCGCCTGCAGCGTGCCCACCGGCCGCTAGCCCCGCATCCCGACGCGCCGCTTCAGCGCCGCCCGCTTGCGGTCCGCGAGAACCTGACGCACCACGTTGCGTCCCGGTACGCCGGTGACCCCGCCGCCGCCGTGGGTGGACGACCCGGCCTGGTAGAGCCCGCGGATCGGCGTACGCAGGTCGGCGTACCCGGCGGCCGGGCGGGCGTGGAACATCTGCCCGATCGTCAGCTCGCCGTGGAAGATGTTGCCGCCGATCAGCCCGTACTCGTGCTCCATGGTGTGCGGCCCGATCACCTGGCGGTGCAGGACCGAGTCGGCGAAGCCGGGAGCCACCGCGTCCATCCGGGCGACGAGCCGGTCCGCGTACGCCTCGAGCTCGGCCGCGTGCGGCTCGACGTTCCAGGTGTGCGGCACCCACTGGGTGAACATCGACACGATGTGCTGCCCGGGCGGGGCGAGGGAGTCGTCGAAGACGCTCGGGATGCAGACGTCGGCGAACGGCAGCGTCGACGGCCCTCCGGCCACTGCCTCCTGGAAGGCGTTCTCGATGTCGTCCATCGACTCGGCGAGGACGATCGTGCCGCCGTGGACCTCGGGGTCGAAGCCGGGCTTGGCGGCGAACTCCGGAAGCCGGTCGACCGCAAGGTTCACCTTCACGGTTCCGCTGCGGCTCTTCCAGCTCTCGATGTCCTCGACGAAGTCGGCCGGCAGGTCGCGCCGGTCGAGCAGGCGCAGGAAAGAGATCTGCGGGTGCGCGGTGGTGATGACTGTGGGCGCAGTGAGGACGTCGCCGGTGTCGAGCACGACCCCGGTAGCAGCTCCGCCGACGCCGCCGGTGGTCGTGATCTGCGCGACGGTGGTGTCGGTACGGATCTCGGCGCCGAACGATCGGGCAGCGGACGCGAGCGCGTTGGCCACGCCGCCCATGCCACCGCGGGGGAACCCCCAGGCACCGGTCTCCCCGTTGCCCGGGTCACCGAGGTGGTGGTGCAGCATCACGTACGCCGTGCCGGGCGAGCGCGGGCCGGCCCAGGTCCCGATGACCCCGGAGACCGAGAGCACGCCCTTGATGGCGTCCGACTCGAAGTAGTCGTCGACGAGGTCGGCGATGCTCGACGTGAGCAGCCGGGTGATGTCCACGGCCTTGCGCTCGTCGACACCCTTCAGCTTGCGCAGCAGCAACGCCTGGCGGGCCAGGTCGGCGGGCTTGCGCGAACCGACCTTCGGCGGGATGTCGTCGAGCAGCGGACCGAGGACCTTGCCGATCTCGTCGAGCCGGCGGTCCCAGACCTCGATCGCGTCGGCGTCCTTGGACGAGAACTTCTGGATCTGCTCGCGCCTTCGGGCGTGGTCGGAGGGCAGCTGCAGGTACTGCCCGTCCCGGCGCGGCGCGAAGTACGGCCCCTGCGGGTAGACGTGGTACCCGTGCCGCTCCAGCTGGAGGTCGCGCACCAGTGCCGGCGGGAAGAGCGAGACGACGTACGACAGCGAGGTCACCGTGTAGTCCGGCCCGAACGGGTGCTCGCTCACTGATGCCCCGCCGACGATCGGACGCTTCTCGAGCACGACGGTGCGCAGGCCCTGCTTGGCCAGGTACGCCGCAGCCACCAGACCGTTGTGGCCACCGCCCACCACGATCACGTCGTACGCGTCGCCCTGCTTGTTCACACCCACCCCTTACTGACTCATAGGTCAGTAAGCATGCCGCATCAGGCGCCTGTTAGGAAGCACGCGGCGAGGTGTCCGCCGCTGGCAGGCAGGATGGGCAGCTCCTCACCTCGGCACCGGGCGTCCACTCCGGCGGCGGCGGCCACCCCCGACGCGAGTTCGGGGCAGCGCGGGTGGAACCGGCAGCCGCCGGGGATCTTGGTCGGGTCGGGTGGTTCGCCCGTGAGCACGACTGGCTCGACGTGCTTGATCTCAGGCACTACCGAGAGCAGTGCCCGCGTGTCGGGGTGCTTCGGGTGCTCGAGCACCTCCTCGGTGGTCCCGATCTCGACGATCCGGCCGAGGTACATGACCGCGATCCGGTCGGCGATGTTCCAGGCCAGGCCGAGGTCGTGCGTCACCACGAGCACGGTCAGCCCCAGCTCGTCGCGCAGCTTGAGCAGGAGCGCCAGGATCTCGCCACGCACCGAGGCGTCGAGTGACGACACCGGTTCGTCGGCGACGATCACCGACGGGTTCAGGACCAGGGCTCCGGCGATGACCACTCGCTGGCGCTGACCGCCGGACAGCTCGTGCGGGTAGGTCAGGAAGAACCGCTCGGGCGGACGGAGGCCAGACCGGGACAACGCCTGCGCCACGAGCTCCTGCTCGTTGCCGGGAACCTTGTGGATCCGCAGCCCCTCGGCTACAGCCTCATACACGGTGTGCCGCGGGTTCAGTGCGCCGGACGGGTCCTGCAGCACCAGCTGGACTTTGCGGCGGTACGCCTTGAGCGCCCGGGCCGAGTAGCCGAGCTCGCTGCCGACGTGGACCACCCGGCCGCGGGTCGGCTGCACGAGGCCCAGGATCGCCCGGGCCAGACTCGTCTTGCCGCAGCCAGACTCGCCCACCAGGGCGAGGATCTCGCCCTGACCGACGGCGAGCCTCACCCCGTCGACCGCCCGGGCTGGCCCGCTGCCGCCGCGGGCCGGGAAGACCACGGCGAGGTCGTCGACCGCGAGCGCGGCACCGGGTACTGCTGCCGCCAGCGCGTCCGTCGCGCCGCCGGTCACGATGCGGTCCGCTCGGCGGTGCCTGTGCTGCCGGTGGCGCGGACGAGGTGGCACGCCGC
>JANYIP010000233.1 GCA_025361995.1 Streptomycetales bacterium
GCCACCGAAACGCCCGAGGTCCCGACCTTGCCATAGATGTCGGGCCGCTCGTCCGGGTCCCGACCCTAGAGCGTGACCGAGTCGAAGGCGGTCGACCGCCGGGTCGCCGGGGAAGACTCGGCGAGCAGGTGGAACCGCCGATTGGTACGGAACGGGTCGCCCTCGCCGGCGAACATCCGAGCCGGCGCCTCGCCCTCGCGCTTGAACGCGAACACCCCCGCAGTGAACGGGAACCGCCCCGGCACGTTCTCCGACCGCAGGTACGTGACCAGCTCGCCGTCGTCCTTCGTCCGCGGCAGCGCCACCCGGGGCACCGCCGTCCCCGAGAGCGTCACCCGGGTCTGGTCCTGGTACGCAGCAACGGTTTCCGGCCACCCGGCAAGGTCCGCCAGGACCCCCGCATCCAACCCCGACGACGCTTCCGCCAGCAGCTCGACCAGCGGTTCGACGGGCGCCCCCGGCTTCTGGGCGAGCAGCGCCAGCGCCGTCCCGACGTGCTGACGGCGGCGCGCCACCTCGGCGATCTCACGAGTCCGGCGGTGGTACCCGCGCACCGCCTCGGACACCTCCGCCAGGTAGCGCACCCGAGACGCGGGAACCACCGTGGTCAGCCCGGAGGACACCCTGACGGATACCCGCGGCAACACCCCCGCGGACACCACCAGACCACGCTCAGCGAGCAGGTCTCGCAGGTACTGGTACAGCGCCGTCACCCCGTCGTCGTCGAAGCGCGCCGCACTGGTCCCGAAGACCGGCATGTCCTCCCACGAGACCCCGAAGGCCTCGCGGTTGCGGACCAGCTGGCGGGCCACGTCACGGCGCGCGTCGTCCGCCCCACGACGCTCGAACTTGTTCAGCGCCACGGCATCCGCGCAGTCGAGCATGTCGATCTTCTCCAGCTGCGACGCCGCCCCGTACTCGGGGGTCATCACATACAGCGACGCCGTCACGTACTCCACGATCGCCGCGTCGCCCTGGCCGATGCCCGGGGTCTCCACGATGACGAGGTCGTGTCCCGCGGCGCGGCAGACCGCGATGACGTCAGCCAGGTGTTCGGGCACCTCCGAGCCCGCGCCGCGGGTGGCCAGCGACCGGAAGTACACCGTGTCGCCGGTCAGCGAGTTCATCCGGATCCGGTCGCCGAGCAGGGCGCCGCCACCACGGCGCCGCGTCGGGTCGACCGCGATCACCGCGATCCGCAGCTTGTCCTCCTGGTCGAGCCGGAAGCGCCGGACGAGCTCGTCGGTCAGCGACGACTTGCCCGACCCGCCGGTCCCGGTGATGCCCAGCACCGGGGAGGTACGCGCCTTGGCCGCCGTCAGCAGCGCCTCGCGCTGCTCCAGGACCGCCCGCCCCGACTCCAGGATCGTGATGGCCCGAGCCAGCGCTGTCTGGTCGCCGGCGAGGACCGCGTCGACTGCGATCTCCTGGGTCGCGGGCGCCACGTCGCACTCGCGGATCATCGTGTTGACCATGCCGACGAGGCCCAGCGCCTGCCCCTCCTCTGGCGAGAAGATCCGCACGCCCCGCTCCGCCAGCAGCGCGATCTCCGCCGGGACGATCACGCCGCCACCGCCGCCGTACACCCTGATGTGGCCGGCGCCCCGCTCGCGCAGCAGCTCCACCAGATAGCTGAAGTACTCGACGTGCCCACCCTGGTACGAGCTCAGCGCAACGCCCTGCACATCCTCCTGGATCGCCGCCGTCACCACGTCGTCCACGCTGCGGTCGTGCCCGAGGTGAACCACCTCGGCGCCCTGGGACTGCAGGATCCGCCGCATGATGTTGATCGAGACGTCGTGCCCGTCGAAGAGGCTGGCGGCCGTCACGAACCGCACCGGGTTCGTCGGCACGTACAGCGGGGGCTTCTCGCTCATGGGACTCTCCTAGGAAAACTTGGACACCCGATACTAGGGCTTCCTACTATCTCACTCCACGGGCCGCTGGGGAATGATGGAGGGACCATGACTCCAGCCAAGGCCATCAGCCGCCGCGACCTGCTGCGCGTGGCCGCCGTCGGCGCCGGTGCTGCCCTCGTCGGTGGGTGCACCTCGGACTCCTCGCCCGCGGCCTCTCCCACAACACCGACCCCCTCCACGCCGAGCCCCTCGGGGGTCAGTCAGAGCGCCACGGCCGCTCCGAGCTGGGCCGACCTCCGCAGCCGGATGACCGGACACCTCGTGCTGCCCGGCGACACTGCGTACGGCACCGCGCGGCTGTCCGCCAACCCGCGCTATGACAGCGTCCACCCCGTAGCCGTCGCGCAGTGCGCCACGGCCGCCGACGTCGGTGCCGTCGTCGCCTTCGCCCGCGACCAGCGGGTCCCCTTCACCGTTCGGTCCGGCGGCCACTCGTACATCGGGGCGTCGACCGGGCCCAACCTCGTCCTGGACATCTCGGCGATCAAGGCCGTGCAGCCGGACGCGCCCTCCCGGACGGTACGGGTCGGGGCGGGCGCCCGGCTGGTCGACGTCTTCACCGGTGTCGCCGCGCACGGGCTCGGCATCGCCGCGGGGTCCTGCCCGACAGTCGGTCTCGCCGGTCTCACCCTCGGCGGCGGGGTCGGCGTGCTGACGCGCAGCTGGGGCCTGACGTGCGACGCGATCGACGCGTACGAGATCGTGACCGCCGACGGCAAACTCCGCACCGTCGACCGCCAGAGCGACCCCGATCTCTTCTGGGCCGGTCAGGGCGGTGGGGGCGGGAGCTTCGGCGTTGTCACCGGCTTCACGCTCGCCGCGCGCCCGGCCCCCGACCTCACAATCTTCGCCCTGCACTGGCCCTCACACGCCGCGGCGAACGTGATCGAGGCGTGGCAGCGCTGGGGGCCGATCACCGACGAACGCTGCTGGTCGACCTGCAAGATCCACGCCGCCCCCGGAGCCGCTGCGAGCGTGCTCGTCGCGGGGGTCTGGAACGGGCCGGACGCGAGCCTCGCCGCCGTCCTCGCGCCGCTGCTCTCCGCGGTGGGGACCGCAACGAGCTCGCGCAGCTCGCGGCGCCACAGCTACCTCGACACCATGCTCAGCGAGGCTGGCTGCTCCGGCGCCGGCTGCCACCTGCCGCCGGCCGGGAACCTGGCGCGGGAGGCGCTGGCCGCCACTTCTCACGTACCCACCGGTCCGATGAGCCTGACCGCCGCGGGCGCCCTGGTCGCGGCCGTGCAGGACGCCGCCGGGACACCCGGCATCAAGCTCGCCACGGCCTCGCTCGACGCGCTCGGCGGGGCGGTGGCACAGCGGCCAGCGGCTGCGACAGCGTTCGTCCACCGCAACGCACCGTTCACCGTGCAGTACACCGCGACCTGGGCCGACAACGCTGTGCTGGGCAACCGTTTCGACGCGGCCGTGCGCGCGATGCGGGCGACCATGACGCCGTACCTCGGCACCGGTGCGTACGTGAACTACTGCGACTCGAGCCTGCTCGGGTGGGAGACCGCCTACTGGGGGGCGAACTATCCGCGGCTGCAGGCGGTGAAGCGTGCCGTCGACCCGGACGACGTGTTCTCCGGGCTGCAGTCCGTGCGACCCTGAGACACCACCCCCGGGAGGAACCATGGCCAGCCCGTTCCGCAGACCCGCCAGCCGCGTGGCCGACCGCGACCCGCGGCTGCCACCGGGCCAGTACGACACGGGGACGTCGTTCCCGGTGCTGACCGCCGAGGTGACCCCCCGCCTGGACACCTCGACCTGGACCTTCCGCATCGACGGCCTGGTGGCCGAGCCGAAGTCGTGGACGTGGGCGGAGATCCAGCAGGTGCCGGGCTCGCGCTACGACGGCGACATCCACTGCGTCACGACCTGGTCCAAGCTCGGCACCTCGTTCCGCGGCGTGTCCGTGGACGACCTCCTGGCAGCTGTGTCCGTCGCTCCCGAAGCTACCCACGTCGTCGCGTGGAGCCACACCGGCTACACCACCAACCTCCCCCTCGGCGACGTCACCGGCGGCAAGGCCTGGGTGGTCTGGGAGCACGAGGGGCGTCCGCTGCCGGTCGAGCACGGCGGCCCGGCCCGGCTCCTCGTCCCGCACCTCTACTTCTGGAAGTCGGCGAAGTGGGTCGCCGGGCTTCGCATCCTGGACCACGACGAGCCCGGCTTCTGGGAGACCCGCGGGTACCACGACCGCGGGGACCCGTGGCTCGAGCAGCGCTACGCCGGTGACTGACGCCGCGGCGGGGGTGCCGCCGCCGAACGCGCTGGTGCCGCTGCCCCAGATCGGCGCGGTGCGACGACGCCCACCGGCCGGCGGGACGCGGCAGCAGTGGCAACAGGCCACCGTGCTCGAGGTCGCGCCGCAGACCGGGCGGATGACCGCCTTCCGGCTAGGGCTGCCCGATAGCCGCCCGCACGTGCCAGGCCAGCAC
>JANYIP010000304.1 GCA_025361995.1 Streptomycetales bacterium
TCTTCGATCTGGAGCAGTGCCGGCCCGGTGTTCCCGATCGGGAAGAACAGCTCGGGGTCTTCGTCGCGGCACGCGGAACGGTGACGCCAGTCCATCGTGCAACTACTCCTGTCCTGCGCCGGGTGGCGGGGTGGGCTACCCGGAGCGGTTGCGGAACCAGTGACTGCTTGTGAACTCTTTCACGAGGCACCCCGTCAATCCTGTGCCGGGTCCCGGCACGGACGAACAGGTTGCACCTCTCCAGAACGAACGCATGTAGGCGCTTGTTCCGGTTGCGGTACCCGAAGCCTTCCAAAGCACGCGCCCCGGCACAAGGCTTTCGTGATCGAAACTTGACCTGCCGGGAGTGGGCTCCGTCACATGGGAGGCCTCCCACGCTCAGATGACCGCTCAGACGACTACGGAGAGTGCATGCGGGTGCGACACGAAGTGCACACTGACCCGGGCGCCGATGGGCTCGCCGTCGAGCTGGACGGCCGTCGGCCGGCTCGCCCACACGGTCAGCTCGGGCAGGTCGTGCCGCGCGACGACGTCCCGACCCTTGGGCCGGGCGCCCGGCTGGACCAGTTGGCGTACGTGCCGGGCGGTGGACAGCGTCCGCAGCCGAAGCAGCCCGAAGAGGTCGATCCCGGTCTCGAACGACGCGTCCGGGCAGGCGTGGATCGGCAGGTTCCCGAGGTACGTCCACGGTGCCGTGTTCTGGACGACGACCAAGAAGACGCCCTCGATCTTGTCCTCGCCGGGCAGGCCCAGGGTCAGACCCGGCTCCTCGCGCTCGGTCTCGCGGTAGAACTTGCCCAGCGCCGAGCGCAGGAAGAGACCGGCGCTGGCCCGGGTGCCCCTCGCCCGCCGTCTCTCGACGTCGCCCACTACCTCGGCGTCCAGCCCCACACCCGCGCAGAAGGTGAACCAGCGTCCGTCGGCGGTCGTGAGCCCGACTGACCGCCGCCGACCCTCGCGCAAGGCGTCCAGCAGCTGTCCGGTCGCCTCCACCGGGTCGGCCGGCATTCCCAGGGCCCGGGCGAACACGTTGGTCGACCCACCCGGTACGACCGCGAGGGCCGGCCCGTCAGCGTTTGGTCCGTTCTCCAGCATCCCGTTCACGCACTCGTTGACGGTGCCGTCGCCGCCGAGGGCGATGAGCAGGTCGAGGCCTTCTTTGGCCGCTCGGCGACCCTCCTCGATCGCGTGCCCACGGTGCGTCGTGTGCACGACCTCGACGTCCAGGTCGGCGGACAGCGCGTGCACCAGCACGTCGCGGGTACGGGCCGTCGTGGTCGTCGCCTTGGGGTTCACGACCAGCAGCGCGCGGGGTGCTCCCGGTGGTGTCGACGCTGATCGGGCCTGCATGGCTGCTAACCCTATGCCGCCAAGCTGTGCTGCCAAGCCTGTGGGGAGGCGCCAGTAGGGTCTGCACCGTGACCGCGCCAGACCGCCCCGCCGCGCTGGTCGTCGCCGTCGCGATCACCGCCGCAGAGGTCCTCGGTCTCGCGGTCTACGCCGTGGTCATCGTCGTGCACGCACTGGCGGGGGACGCGTCGTCTCCCGGCAACGGTGCGCTGCTCGCCGCGCTCGTCCTGAGCTGGGCGGCCGGTCTCGTGGTGGCGGCACGCGGGCTGGTCGGCGGGCGCAGCTGGGCTCGCTCGCCACTCATCGTGAACCAGCTGCTCACGCTCGCGGTCGGTATCCCGCTGATCCAGGGATCAGTCGCCCTGGTCGGCTTCCCGCTCGTCGTCTGTTCGGTGGTCGCCCTGGTCGCGCTGGTCGCGCTGAGTGTCAGTCGGTAGCGCCCGTCAGTCGGTGAAGCCTTCGCGCAGGTCGGCGAGCGTCTTGGTCAGCAGCCGGGAGACGTGCATCTGCGAGATCCCGACCTCGTCCGCTATCTGCGACTGCGTCATGTTCCGGAAGAAGCGCAGCATCAGGATCTGACGCTCCCGCGGTGCGAGCCGGGCCAGCAGCGGGCGCAAGGTCTCGCGGTAGACCACCCCGTCGAGCGCCTCGTCGTCGACGCCGATGGTCTCGAGCACGGTGGCCGGGCCGTCGTCGGTCTCGCTGCCGGCGTCGAGCGAGACCGTGCTGTACGCGTTCGAGGACTCCAGGCCCTCGAGCACGTCTTCCTCCGAGGCGCCGATCTTGGTGGCGAGCTCGGCGACAGTCGGAGCGCGGCCCAGCGCGTGCGACAGCTCTTCGGTGGCGGTGGTCAGCGAGAGCCGGAGCTCCTGCAGCCGCCGCGGCACCCGTACCGCCCAGCCCTTGTCCCGGAAGTGCCGCTTGATCTCGCCGACGATCGTGGGAGTCGCGTACGTGGAGAACTCCACGCCCCGCTCGGTGTCAAAGCGGTCCACCGACTTGATCAGGCCGATCGTCCCGACCTGGATCAGGTCGTCGAGGGGCTCGCCACGGCCCGCGAAGCGGCGGGCGAGGTGCTCGACCAGCGGCAGGTGGAGCTCGACCAGAGCCTCCCTGGCGGCTTGCCGGTCGGCGCTGCCGTCGGGAGCCTCGCCCATGGCGACGAACAGGTCGCGGGAGCGGTTCCGGGCTGCAGTGCGCCGGTCGGTGGTGTCTTCGACGGAGCCGTTCACGCCTCGGGGGACCCTCCACGGTGCTTGCGGAGGGTGAGCGTCACGGTGCCGTCGTCGGCAGCACTCGCGTCGACCTCGCCGGCGAGCGCAGTCAGGACCGTCCAGGCGAACGAGTCGCGGCCGGGTGTGCGCCCCGCGTTGGTCGTCGCCTCCACCGTCACCTCGAGGCAGTCTGTCTCCAGGGTGAAGCGGCACACCAGCGGGAAGTCCGGCCGGGCGTCGGGCAGGAGCAGCGCGCACGCCTCGTCGACGGCGATCCGAAGGTCCTCGATCTCGTCGAGGGTGAAGTCGAGCCGGGCGGCGAGGCCGGCGGTGGCCGTGCGCAGGACGGACAGGTAGGCCGACTCCGCGGGCAGGCGGAGCTCGACCACGTCACGGATCTGATCCTCGGCGCGCGTGCGCATCCGGTCGTACACAGTCATCTGGCAGGTCCTGTCGTCGGTCTCCCCGGGGGACCAGCGTAGCTGCGCAAGGTGACGATCAGGTTGCGGTCGGCCAGCCCTGCGCTGCGCGCAGTAGGGCCTCCCCGGTCAGCCGGTTGACCGTCCACTCGTCCATCGAGAGCGCTTCGATCCGGCGGTAGAAGGCGATCGCCGTGGAGTTCCAGTCGAGTACCCACCACTCGAGCCGCGGGTAGCCGCGTGCCACGCAGATCCCGGCGAGCTCTGCCAGCAGCGCCTTGCCGTATCCGTGGCTGCGCAGGTGCGGGCGGACGTACAGGTCCTCGAGGTAGATGCCGTGCTTGCCGCTCCAGGTCGAGAAGTTGACGTACCAGACGGCGAACCCACCGAGCACGCCGTCCTGGTCCACCACCAGCGCGCAGACCTTGGGGTCCGGCCCGAAGAGCGCCACGCGGAAGTCCTCGGCCGAGGACTGCACGTCGTGCCGGGAGCGCTCGAACTCGGCCAGCTCGCAGATCATGGCGAACAGCTCGTCGACCTCGTCGAGACGGACTCCGCGGACGATCCCTGCTGGTTCGGACGGCACAGCTGCTCCTACGCGAGAGGGTCGGCGACGAGCGGGTTGGCGAGGTTCCAGTGCCGCAAGCTACGGACACCGTGCTCCGCGCCGAGCACGCAGGTCGAGGCCACCCCCAGCTCGAGCATCCCGCCGTCGGAGACCGGGCGGTCAAGCCAGCGGACCGCCAGCGAGCGCAGCAGGTGCGAGTGAGCCACGACGACGGTGGTCACCGCCGACGACGGCTCGGCGATCCTGGCCAGCACCTGGTCGCAGCGCGCCGCCACGTCGGCCGCTGTCTCTCCGTCGGGGCACGGCTGGCTGAACACCGTCCACCCCGGCGCCCGGGTCCGGATCTGGGGCGTCGTCAGTCCTTCGTACGCGCCGTAGTCCCACTCGACCAGGTCGTCGTCCAGGGTGTACGGCGTCAGGCCGGCCAACTCTGCCGTGCGCCACGCGCGCTGCAGCGGGCTGACCAGGATGCGCAAGGGGCCACGGGAGGCCAGCGCGGCCATCGACGGGGCCAGGGCCACCGCCTGCGCCTCGCCGTCGCGGTTCAGCGGGACGTCCGTGCGCCCAGTGTGCCGGCGCGCGGTGCTCCAGTCGGTGGCCCCGTGCCGCACGAGCACGACCGGTGGGTGCTCGGCAGCGGTTTGCTGCTGGGTCGTCGTCATGGCTACCACATTGTGCCTGGTCGGCGGGAGCGATCCCTTGCTGGGCCAGCCGCTAGGCCTTCTTGGACTCCCAGAAGATGGCGTCGATCTCAGCGATCTTGGCCAGCAGGTTGTCGGCCACCGCGACGTCCGTGGTGCCCTTGGTGCCGCCCGCGCCGGCGAGCTTCGTGGCCTCGTTGAAGAGACCGTTCAGCTGCGGGTACTTCTCGAAGTGCGGCGCCTTGAAGTAGTCCGTCCACAGCACCCACAGGTGGTGCTTGACGAGGTCGGAGCGCTCCTCCTTGATGCTGATGGCGCGCGCCTTGAAGTCGGGGTCGTCGCTGCCGTGGTATTTCTCCATGCAGGCCTTGACGGACTGCGCCTCGATCTTGGCCTGGGCCGGGTCGTACACGCCGCACGGCAGATCGCAGTGGGCGCTCACCGTGATGGTCGGGGCGATCAGGCCGATGCGCATCGGGAGTCCTCTTTCGTTCAGGTCAGTGGGCAGGCAGGGTGGCTGGCACGCTGCGTGGCAGGTGCTGGTACTGCACGACACTACCCCCGAGGAGAATCGTCAATCATGCGCGTCGGGCTGGTCGTCGTCTCGGGCCGCTCGATGCAGCCGACCCTGCAGTCCGGCGACCGTTTGCTGGTGCGCTACGACGCGGTTCCGGCCCCCGGTGACCTCGCCGTCGTGCGTCTGCCCGACGCAACGCTCGCGGTCAAACGGGTCGTCCGGCGCGAGCCCGAGGGGTGGTGGGTCGAGCGGGACAACCCGGACGAAGGTGTCGACTCGTGGTCCGTCGGAGCGATCACCGACCAGGACGTCCTGGCAGTGGTCACGACCAGAGTTTGGCCGATCCGGCGCAGTCGCCGGAGACCGCGCGTGTCAAGATGACATGTGTCCAGCAGCCTGTTCGACAGCGCCTTCGAGTCTGACCCGGCTTTTCCCTTGCACAAGGGCGGCAAGATCGAGATCCGGCCCACGGTACGGGTACGTGACGACGCTGGCCTGGCCCTGGCGTACACTCCCGGCGTCGGCCGGGTCAGCTCGGCGATCGCGGTGGATCCGTCGCTGGCCGACGACTACACCTGGCGCTCGAACGTGGTCGCCGTGGTGACCGACGGCACGGCCGTCCTCGGGCTCGGCGACCTCGGGCCGGTGGCGGCACTCCCGGTGATGGAAGGCAAGGCCTTGCTCTTCAAGGAGTTCGGCGGCGTCGACGCGGTACCGATCTGCCTGAGCACCCGGGACCCCGACGAGATCATCGAGACCGTCGTGCGCATCGCCCCGTCGTTCGGTGGCATCAACCTCGAGGACATCAGCGCGCCGCGGTGCTTTGAGATCGAGCGCCGGCTCCAGGCGCTGCTCGACATCCCGGTCTTCCACGACGACCAGCACGGCACGGCGATCGTCGTGCTGGCAGCGCTGCACAACGCGGCCCGGGTCACCGGCCGCGAGCTGGGTGACCTGCGGATCGTCGTCTCCGGCGCCGGGGCGGCCGGCGTGGCGGTGAGCCAGATCATCCTGGAGGCCGGCGTCGGCGACGTGGCCGTCGGCGACAGCAAGGGCATCGTCTACTCGGGGCGCGGCGACCTCACCGACGTGAAGCGCGGGCTGGCGGCGCGGACCAACCGGGCCGGGCTGACCGGGTCGATCGAGGAGGCGCTGGCCGGCGCCGACGTGTTCATCGGCGTCTCGGCGGGGACCGTCTCCGAGGAGGCTGTCGCGTCGATGGCCCCGGGCGCGATCGTCTTCGCCCTCGCCAACCCCGAGCCGGAGATCCACCCGGTGATGGCCCGACGGCACGCCGCCGTGGTGGCGACCGGTCGCAGCGACTTCCCGAACCAGATCAACAACGTGCTCGCCTTCCCCGGAGTGTTCAAGGGTGCTCTGTCGGTGCGCGCGAGCCGGATCACCGAGGGCATGAAGGTGGCCGCCGCAACGGCGCTGGCCGATGTCGTCGGGGACCGCCTCGACGCCGACCACGTGATCCCCAGCGTGTTCGACCCGATGGTCGCGCCGTCGGTCGCCGCGGCAGTCGCAGCGGCGGCCCGTCGCGAGGGTGTGGCCCGCCGCTGAGGCCGCCGGCGCCGCGAGTAGGTTGACGAGATGTTCGCTGTGACCGCTGACCGCATCGACGCTGCCGACCCGCTGTCCGGGCTCGGCCTGGGTGATCGTCCTGAGCCCCAGCCACCCGAAGGCTGGACGACCGTCGAGGTCCGGGCCTGCGCCTTGAACCACCACGACCTGTGGACCCTCAAGGGGGTCGGCATCTCGCCCGACCGGCTGCCGATCATCCTCGGGGCCGACGCTGCCGGGATCGACGAGTCGGGCCGTGAGGTCATCGTGCACGCGGTGATCGGCGACCCGTTCGCCGGCGCTGCTGACGGCGGCGGCGACGAGACCATGGACCCGCGCCGCTCGCTCCTGTCCGAGGTGTACGACGGGACGCTGGCCGAGCGCGTCGCCGTACCGAGCCGGAACCTGGTGCCCAAGCCGGCCGGTCTGAGCTGGGCCGAGGCAGCCTGCCTGCCGACCGCATGGCTGACGGCGTACCGGATGCTCTTCGTACGCTCCGGGGCGCATCCCGGCGACACGATCCTCGTCCAGGGCGCTGGTGGGGGAGTGGCCACCGCGCTCATCGCACTGGGTCGTGCCGGCGGCTTCCGGGTCTGGGCGACCAGCCGCGACGAGGCCAAGCGCCAGCTGGCTCTCGACCTCGGGGCGGACGCGGTCTTCGAGCCGGGCGTCCGGCTGCCGGAGCGGGTCGACGTGGTCATGGAGACCGTCGGCGAGGCCACCTGGAGCCACTCGCTCAAGGCTCTCAAACCGGGTGGTCGGGTGGTCATCTGCGGTGCGACGTCGGGTCCGAACCCGCCGGCCGACCTGAACCGGGTCTTCTTCCTCCAACTCTCGGTCATCGGCTCGACGATGGGGACCCGGGACGAGCTGGCGGCGCTGGCCGACCTCTGTGTAGCCAAGGACGTCCGGCCGCTGATCGACTCGACCTACGACCTGCGCGACGCCCGCTCGGCCTTCGAGCGGCTGGCCTCGGGCGAGGCGTTCGGCAAGATCGTGCTCACCAACCGGTAGTCCGCTCAGGCCCTGACTCATGATTCGGGACTTGCCGACGGACATGCCGGGGTAGGTTCCGCTCATGATCTTCGCCGGCGGGCGCAGCCCGGTCCTTGCCGCCGCGGTCGCGATGTCGTTGGCGTCGGCCGTGCTGGCGGCGCTGTCGGTGGCGCCGGCCCAAGCCGCGGCTCCCTCAGTCAGCGCGATGATCGAGCAGGTCCCCGGAGGGACGAGCCGCGCCGACATCGCCCCGATGGCGACGATCGGGCTGGGTGGCTCGTTCGGCGTCAACGGTGCCGTGCAGATCACCGCGAGCCTGCCTGGGCAGCCGGACGTGCAGCAGGTCTCGATCTTCCCGCCGACGGGGCAGTCTCTCGCCGTCGGCAGCTTCGTGGTGGCGGCCACTGCCGATGCCACCCATGCCGGTGTGAGCCGGTGCGCAGCGCCGGAGAGCGGAACCCTCGACGTCACCGAGCTCACCTGGGGTGCGGGCAACACTGTGGTCACCGCGTTTGCGGCTGACTACTCGGTCAGCTGCGGCACCCAGCAGCTGTTCGGTCAGGTGCGCTACCAGTCGTCGAAGGACTTCACCGCCCTGGTCGGGACCCTCCCGGCGTTCACGGAGGGCCCGATGCTGGTGGCGACCTCCGCGCCGTTGACGCTGGTCAACGAGGGGTCGGCTGCGGTCACGGTCGGGACCCCGGCCGTGCCCGGCCCGGACGCAGCGTCCTTCAGCATCGGCACCGACACCTGCCCGGCTAGTCTTGCCGTCGGTGCCAGCTGCACGGTGACGATCAACGCGCTGCCACTGCGGGAAGGCTACTTCGAGCTGTCTGTTGTCGTGCCGGACCGCACCCCGGCCGGGTCCGAGACGATCGCGCTCTTCATGATCGCCGACGTCAACCTCAGCGGCCGGTTCCGGGCGACGACCGACCAGTACCGCCTGCTCGACACCCGGACGAGCGGCAAGACGTTCGACGGGCACAACGTCGGTGGCGGGCGGATCGGTGGCGGTGCGACCCGGACGTTTGCGGTGTCGCAGGGGGCCACGGCTCAGGGGAACGGTACTGACGACGCTGTGGTCCTCAACATCACGGTCATCGCTCCGACGGTCGCCGGGTACCTCACCGTCTTCCCTGACGACGGCCCGCGGCCAACCGCGTCGAGCATCAACTTCGCGGCCGGTCAGACGGCGGCGAACCTCGTGACCGTGCGGCTCGACGCGGCTCGCCGGATCTCGCTGTTCAACCACGCCGGTTCGGTCGACGTCGCGGTCGACATCGTCGGCTACTACCCCGATGCGGTCTCGCCGGACGCGGTCAACGGCCTCACCTACAAGGCCATCGCCCCGTACCGGCTGTACGACAGCCGGACGACCGGTCACAAGGTGCCGGCTCGGGCTGCCCTGCAGTGGACGACGGCGCCGGGCGTCCTGGCCATCGTGGTCAACATCACCGAGACGGACGCGACCGCTCCGGGCTACGTGTCGGCCTGGGCCGGCCCGAGCAACCCGCCACCCCTGGCCAGCACCCTCAACTTCCAGCCCGGACACACCGTCAGCAACATGACGATGATCCGCGGGTCGTTCTCCGACACGTCCGGCGGCTTCATCGAGATCGGGAACTTCTCCACGGCCGGCATCGACCTGGTCGTCGACGTCGTGGGGTACTACGACGACTCCGAGCTGGGGTTGCACCTGGTCCCGCAGAACCCGACCCGCATCGTCGACTCGCGGATCGGGCTCGGCCTGGCGGGCGCCCTCGGTCAGGGCGCGACGTCGAGCGTCCCCGTCACATCCACGCATGCCCTCGTGCACGGCGTGGTCCTGAACGTGACTGGGCTGGCCGGGGTGCACGACACGTACCTGACGCTCTGGGCGGCCGGTGGGACCAGGCCGCTGATATCGAACCTCGACCCGCCGGCCAGGAGCCAGACGGCCGC
>JANYIP010000125.1 GCA_025361995.1 Streptomycetales bacterium
CAGCGTCGGGTCGGCGGCGTACACGCCGGGGTCGATCCGGCCGAGGCTGAGCAGGCTCCCGAGCCACAGGTCGCGCTGGCGCTCCGACGCGCAGACGAGCGCGTCGGCGGCACTGAGCGAGTACGCCACCCAGGCCGAGAGCCGGGCATGTCGTCGGGCCTGCGCGGCCGGCGTCAACGAACCGGAGCCGGCCAGCCCTTCGATGATCAGCGGGTCGTAGCCGTCCAGCACGACGCGCATCCCCAGCCGTCGGGCCGCCGCCACCAGCCGGGGCTGCACCAGCTGGGTCACCAGGGTCTGATGGCCGGGGAGCAGGGCGAACAGCGCGCGACGGCTCGCGTAGCTCGCGATGCGCACCCCCGCAGGAGGCGGGCCTGAAAAGCCTTGGCCCGGAACGGCGAGGGTCACCTGGTGTCGGGCAGCAAGGACCTGGGCCAGCTCCCAGTACCGGATCCCTGGACCCGCCATCGACGCACCGACGGTGTCCATGCTCACGAGCAGCACGTCAGCCACCGACAGGCACCTCCCGAGGCGCCCAACGACTGAGCATGGCGACGTTGCCAACCAGCATCAACACTTCGCTGACCACGCCGACCCAGGCTGCGGCAAGGATCCCCCAGACCGGCACGAGGACCACGCACAGCGTGGCGTTCAGGGCCAGCGCCGCGAGGTTCACCCACAGCGCCTGGCGCTGCCGATCGATGGTGACGACCAGGAGTCCGAGCAGGCCGTTCACCCACGCCAGCCCACCGGCCGCCATCAGTACCGTCAGAGCCGGCCCTGCGGCTGGGTAGTGCCCACCGCCGAGCACCCGGACGACCGTCCCGGCGAACAGCAGCCCGCCGAGCGCGAGCCCGAGCCCGGCCACCCCCATGACTGCGACGCTCCGACGTGCAAGCAACCTCCACCTGGCCGGGGTGACGACGGCAGCCGCCAGCAGCGGGAACACCGAGGTCTGGAACAGTCCTCCGAACACGTTGGCGGCCTCCACCAGGCGGTACGCCAGCCCGTAGGCCCCGACCTCGACCCCGGGCCGGGTGGCGCTGACGACGAGCATGTCGACCCGGAAGTACAGCTGGTTGATCACCATGGCCAGGCCCAGCGGCCACGCACTGCGGGCCATCGTCGCCCACAGCGCGCGAGGCAGCAGCTCCCACGGGCGCAGCGGGGCGATCCGGCGGCAGAGGACGACGCAGCAGGCGAGGGTCATCGACACGCCAACGGCGAGCGGCAGCGTCACCAGCGCCGCGTGCGGGTCCGGAGCGGCGATCAGGACGACGCCTAGCAGCACACCCTGAGTGGCCAGCCGGCCGATGATGTCGGCGACCGTCAGTCCGGTCAGCCGCAGCTGAGCCTGAGCGGGCACCCGGTAACTGCCACCGATCCCGGTCACCAGGACGGCCGCCGCCAGCACGAGCCCCGCCAGGACCGAGCCGTGCCGGCCGGCGGGGACCAGGACGACGAATGCCACCCACGCCGCTACTGCGAACGGCAGGCTCAGGGCGACCCGGAGCACGAGCACGGTACGGAACGTCTCGTCGGCGCGCTCGGGGTGCTGCGCGGACTCTCGTACGCCGAGCGGGGTCAGTCCGCTGTCGACGAGTGCGGCCGCGGTGCCCAGGACGGTGGTGGCCACGACGTACGCGCCGAACGAGCCGGCGTCGAGCCGGCGCGCCGCCACCGCGAGGGTGACCGCCGCGGTGAGCTGGACCGCGAGCTGCCCGGCGGCGGGGATCGCCGTCGCGCTGGCGATGCGCACGGTCAAGCGGTGCCCCGCGGGCAGCTCCTGCGCAGGCAGCACTCCCCGAACCGTCATGCCTGCGTCATCGGCAATCGGCGAGCGTGTCCTTAGCCCGAACGGGTGATCTCATGAGCGGGGACGAAGCGGAGCATCTCGCTGGCCACGGTCACGAAAGTGCGGGCCCGCGGATCGCCGGCGTCCAGCGTGAGCTGCCGCCCGTCGCGCAGGACCAGACTGACGGTCGGCGCGGGAGCCGCCGCTGGCGGCGGCGGCGGGAGCTGCTGCGGGAGCTGCTGCGGGAGCTGCGGCTGGAGCTGCTGCGGGAGCTGCGGCTGGAGCTGCGGCTGGAGCTGCGGCCGGGCTGGGGCTGCCCAGGTGGTCGGGGCGCCACTCAAGGGGTCGAAGGCGTGCCGAGCCTGCGGCGGCCCGCCATCGACGCGAGCAGCGGCATGCTTACCGCTGCCACGGTGCAGCCGGAACAGTCCTGCACCCGTCCGGCCGAGCCGGAGCCGCCCCATGTCAGACCGAGGCCCTCTCGGCCTCGACCTCGTCGAGCACGGAGTAGAGCAGCGCGAGGAGCACGGCCTTGACGGACTCCTTGTCGGTGGCATCGCAGGGCAGCAGCGCGACCTCCGCGCTCAGCCCGAGCGTCTCGCGGATCCGCTTCTCGTCATCCTCGGCGAGCCCGCTGCTGCGGTTCAGGGCCACTACGTACGGCACCTTGGCCATCCGGCGGAACGCGTTGAGGATCCCGGCGGCCTCGGCGATGGAGTCCTCGCGCTCGGCGTCCACCAGGACGACGTACCCGAGCATGCCCTCGCCCAGGATCTCCCACATGAAGTCGAAGCGCTCCTGACCGGGGGTGCCGAACAGGTATAGGACCAGGTCGCGGTCGATGGTGATGCGGCCGAAGTCCATCGCCACCGTCGTCTCAGCCTTGCGGGTCCGGGTCGAGTCGGTGATACCGCGCTCGG
>JANYIP010000374.1 GCA_025361995.1 Streptomycetales bacterium
CGATGCGCTCGTGGTGCTCGACGACGCCGCCGACGAGGCGGATCGTATGCTCGGGCACGGGAGGGTCGGCCGCGGCGACCCTGGCGGTGAGCACGTCAGCGGGGGCTACGCGGCGCTGGTCCGCCTCGAAGAGGACGTCGAGAGCCCGCTTGCGGGCCTTGCTCCGGGCTGCCATGCGCAGATCAGCTGGTGATCCGGCCGAGGTAGGAGCTGTCGCGGGTGTCCACCTTGACCCGCTCGCCGGTGGTGATGAAGAGCGGGACCTGGATCTCGTACCCGGTGTCGATGGTGGCCGGCTTGGTCCCGCCGGTCGAGCGGTCGCCCTGCAGGCCGGGCTCGGTGTAGGTGATGGTCATCTCGACCGAGGTGGGCAGCTCGACGTAGAGCGGCGCCCCCTCGTGCATCGCGACCACGGCGTCCTGGTTCTCGAGCAGGAAGTTCGTCGCGTCGGCGACGGTCTCGGTGGGCACGTGGATCTGGTCGTACGTCTCGCTGTCCATGAAGACGTAGTCGGTGCCCTCTTTGTAGAGGTACTGCATGTTCCGCTTGTCGACGCTCGCAGTCTCGACCCGGACGCCCGCGTTGAAGGTCTTGTCGACGACCTTGCCTGACAGGACGTGCTTGAGCTTGGTACGGACGAAGGCTGGCCCTTTGCCGGGCTTGACGTGCTGGAACTCCACCACGGTCCACAGCTGACCGTCGATGTTGAGCACGATGCCGTTCTTCAGATCGTTCGTGGTGGCCACGGGGTGCAACTCCTGCGTTGGTGAGCCGCCAGGGTACCGGTCGCGGCGGTCAAGCCGGGAGCAGGCCGGCCACGGCCCGCAGGGCGAGGTCGTACGACAGCGCGCCGAAGCCGGCCACGGTCCCGGTTGCGACTCCCGCGATGACGGACGTGTGCCGGAACGCCTCGCGCGCTGCCGGGTTCGTCAGGTGCACCTCGACGAGCGGTGCGGTCAGCTGGGCGCACGCGTCCCGCAGCGCGTACGAGTAGTGCGTGAAAGCGGCCGGGTTGAGCACGACCGGGGTGCCCGCGTCCGCGGCCGCGTGCAGCCAGCCGACCAGCTCGGCCTCGTCGTCGGTCTGCCGTACCTCGACGGACAGCCCCAGCGCCTCGCCCACGACGCGGCAGCGCTCGGTCAGCTCGGCGTGGTCCAGGTGTCCGTAGACCTCGGGCTCGCGGCTGCCCAGGCGACCGAGGTTGGGACCGCCCAGGACCAGGACCGGCGTCATCTCGCCACCTCCGCGTAGGCCTGCCGCAGCCAGCCGGGGTCGGGGCCCTCGAGGACCACCGGCCGCCCCACCTGCTCCAGGACGATGAACCGCAGCAGGTCGCCGCGGCTCTTCTTGTCGACTCGCATGGTCTCGTGCAGCGCCTCCCAGCGGTCCCCACGGTAGGTCGTGGGCAGGTCGAGCGACGACAGCACAGAGCGGTGTCGCGCGACGACCGCAGGGTCGAGCCGCCCGGCGAGCCGGGCCAGCTCGGCGGCGTACACCATGCCGACGGAGACCGCGGCCCCGTGCCGCCAGCCGTAGTCCTCGACTTTCTCGATCGCGTGGGCGAGGGTGTGACCGTAGTTGAGGATCTCGCGCAGCCCGGCCTCGCGCAGGTCGGCCGAGACGACCGTGGCCTTCACCCGGATCGCGCGCTCCACCAGCTCGCGGGTGTACGGGCCGGCGGGCGACTGAGCCCCGACCGGGTCCGCCTCCAGCAGGTCCAGGATCACCGGGTCGGCGATGAACCCCGCCTTGGCGACCTCAGCCAGCCCGCTGACGTAGTCCGCGTGAGGCACGGTCGCCAGCGACGCCAGGTCGCAGATCACCCCGGCCGGGGGGTGGAACGCGCCGACGAGGTTCTTGCCCTCGGCAGTGTCGATCCCGGTCTTGCCCCCGATCGCAGCGTCGACCATCGCGAGCAGGGTCGTCGGCAGGTGAACTACGCGCACCCCGCGGAGCCAGGTCGCGGCGACGAACCCCGCGAGGTCGGTGGTGGCTCCCCCGCCCAGCGCGACCACGGCATCGGTACGGGTGAAGCCGCTGCGACCGAGCAGCGACCACACCGCGGCCGCCACGCCGATCTCCTTGGCCTTCTCACCGTCCGGGAGCTCGGCGGTGACCGTCCGGTAGCCGGCTCCCTCGAGCACCGCCACCAGGGTCGAGGCTGCCGCCCGCAGCGCCACCGGGTGGACCAGCGCGACAGCGGCAACGCTCGACCCGAGCAGGCCGGGAAGCTCCCCTCCCAGCGTTGTCCCGACGAGGACGTCATAGCCGGCACCATCAGCGGTGCCGCTGATGTGGATCCGGGTGGGCGCCACATCCGCGCTGGTCACGCTTGCGCGCCCTGGACGAGGGCGGCCAGCTCGGCCGCGATGTCCGCCGGTGCACGACCGTCCGTGCTGACGGTGGCGACCGCCACCTCGTCGTAGAACCCCCGGCGCTTTTCCATCAGCCGCATCCACTGAGCCCGGGGGTTCCCGAGCAGCAGCGGGCGGTCGCGGTTGAAACCGATCCGGGAAGCAGCGTCCTTGACCCCGACTTCGAGGAAGACGACCCGGTGGCCGGCCAGCAGCTCTCGGGTGCCGGCGTCCAGCACAGCTCCCCCGCCGAGCGCGAGCACCCCGTCGTGCTCGGCCAGCGCCGAGGCCACCGCCGCAGTCTCCAAGCTGCGGAACGCAGCCTCGCCGTGGTCGACGAAGATGTCCGCCACCGAGGACCCCGCGGCCGCCGCCACGTCGCGGTCGGTGTCGCGGAACTCCACCCCCAGCCGGGCAGCCAGGGCTACGCCCACGGTGGTCTTTCCTGCGCCAGGCGGCCCCACGATGACGACGACCGGGGCCATCAGCGGATCACAAGGGTGTCGAGGTACGCCGCCACGTTGCGCGCAGTCTCCCCCACCGAGTCGCCGCCGAACTTCTCCAGCACCGCATCCGCGACCACCAGGGCCACCATCGCCTCGGCGACGATGGCCGCGGCTGGGACGGCGCAGACGTCAGAGCGCTGGTTGATGGCCTTGGCGGCCTCGCCGGTCGCGACGTCGACCGTGTCCAGTGCGCGCGGGATCGTCGAGATCGGCTTCATGGCAGCCCGCACCCGCAGCACCTCGCCGGTGCTCATCCCGCCCTCGGTGCCCCCGGCGTGGCCGGTCCGCCGACGTACGCCGTCGGGGGTGTTCTCGATCTCGTCCTGGGCCAGCGAGCCGCGGGCGCGCGCCACGGCGAAGCCGTCCCCCACCTCGACGCCCTTGATGGCCTGGATGCCCATCAGTGCCGCGGCCAGCCGGGAGTCCAGCCGCCGGTCCCAGTGCACGTGGCTGCCCAGGCCGGCCGGGAGGCCGTGCACGACCACCTCCACCACACCGCCGAGCGTGTCGCCGTCGCGGCGGGCCGCGTCGACCTCGGCGATCATGGCGGCGCTCGCTGCGGGGTCGAGGCACCGCACCGGGTCCGCGTCGACCCGGTCGGAGTCCCCCCGGGCCGGCACGACCCCCTCGGGAGCCGCCGCGGCACCGAGGGCGACGACGTGGCTGAGGACCTCGGCCCCGACGGTCTGAGCGAGGAAGGCCCGGGCGACAGCGCCCAGGGCGACCCGGGCAGCCGTCTCGCGCGCGCTGGCCCGCTCGAGGACGGGGCGGGCGTCGTCGAAGGCGTACTTCTGCATCCCGGCGAGGTCGGCGTGACCGGGACGCGGCCTGGTGAGCGGAGCGTTGCGGGCCAGGCCGGCCAGGGTCTGCGGGTCGACCGGGTCGGCCGACATGACCTGGTCCCACTTGGGCCACTCGGTGTTGGCGACCTGGACAGCGATCGGCGAACCCAGGGTCCGGCCGTGCCGGACGCCGCCGAGGATGATCACCTCGTCCCGCTCGAAGCTCATCCGAGCACCCCGGCCATAGCCGAGACGACGGCGCTCGAGGTCGCGGGACAGGTCAGCGGTCGTGATCTCCACGGCGGCCGGCAGGCCCTCCAGGATCGCGACCAGGGCGGGGCCGTGGGACTCCCCTGCGGTCAACCAGCGCAGCATGCGGTGATCCTCCCACGACTCCTCCAACGGCGAAGGCGGGCCGCTCCCCGGGGGGAACGGCCCGCCTGCGCGGAGGCGAGAGCGCTCAGCCGGTGAACTTCACCGTCTGGCCCTTGCAGACCTGGGCGGGCAGGTCGCCGAACTGGAACCCGGCGCACTGGGCGTTGGTCACTCCGTACATCACGTAGTACTTGGCGAAGAGCTCGCCGGCGTGGGCGACGTACGCCTTGCCGTTGACCAGCACGTTCGCCGTGTTGCCGGTGAAGTCCACCGACACGACCGCCAGCGTCGAGGTGACGCCCGCCGTGGTGGTCCCGGTGCCCGCGCTCGGGGTGGTGCCCGCGCTCGGGGTGGTCCCGGTCGAGCTGCTCGCGCTCGGGGCGGTCACCAGCGGGGCGAACGGGTCACGCCCACCGGAGCTGAGGCCGGTCCCGGCGACTGCCGGGGCGGTCGTCGGCGACGCGGCGGCCACGGCCTTGCTGGGTGCCGTGGAGGTCCTCGGTGCGGCGGCGACGGCTCCGCTGCTCGTGGTGTCGTCCCCTCCCCCGGAGAACAGGAGGAAGTACGCCGCCAGGGCGAGCACGACGATCACTCCGCCGGCCACCAGCAACAGCTTGGGGCTGAACTTGCTGGCCGTCTCGAGCTCGGTCGGGATCGGCGCGGGGTCGACCATCTCGAGGGAGGGGCCTCCACCGAACTTCTGGCTGTCAGACATCGTGGTGTCCCTCTCCTACTGAGCCGGTTTGGTGGTCGCAGCCGGGGAGGCCGCCGGGGCGGCCGCCGGGGCAGCGCCGATGGTGGAGACGTCGAACACGCGGGCCTGCATGACGACGGTCAGCTTCGGTGATGCGGTCGAGTTCCCACCCGCTCCGCTCATCTGCAGCCCGGTTACCAGGAACGAACGCTTGAGGGCCTCAAGCTTGTTGAGGAACAGCTCGACGTTCGGGTAGGTGCCACTGAAGTTGATCGTCACTGTGATCGTTTGCAGCGACGGAACCACGCCGCTCGGTGCGCCGAGCGGGCTGGTGACCACCGGAGACGTGTTCGGTGCCGGCGGTGCCGGCGCGAATGAGGCGATCGTCAGGTTGGACTTCTTGGCCAGTGCGCTGATCGAGCGGATCAAGGCCGGCAGCGCCGGGTTGTCCGGGACCTGCTGCCGGATCGTCGCCAGCTTGGCCTCCTGCTGGGGAAGGCCGGCCTGCTGCTGCTTCAGCTGGGCAATCTGGCCGGACAGCGTGAGATTGTTCTGCTCCTGGCTCGCTGTCGCCGTCCGCAGGTCGTCAGCGTTGGCACGCTTCGGTGCCACGAGCAGGAACCAGCCGGCCAGCAGCATTAGCACGACGATGGCCGCAGTGCCAGCGGTCCATTTCCGGGTACGCGTCATGTCAGCTGCCCGCCTTCTGCAGGTATCGGTTCGACAGACCCTTGCTGGTGATGCCCAAGGTCGAGTCGAAGGTCCACGAGGCCACGCTGGTTCCCGTGCTAGGAGCGGAGGCGGTCTGGGTGAGGTAGGGGTCGGTGTAGATCGCACCCCTGGCGAGGGTGTCGAGCCAGCCCGCCACGTCGTTCATGTTCAGTGCGACACCGGAGACCTTCACCGACGCGAGCTGCGAGCTGCCCCACGCCGCCTTGGTTGCCCCTGGGGTGTCCACCGGCTGGTCGATGATGACGCTGGTCAGCCACACGCCCGCGGGCATCCGCAGGCTCAGGTCGTTCAGCACGTACGAGTACCGGATCTCCTGGCTCATGGCCTGCTGCAACTGCGCTGCGGCGGTCGCGACCTGGGCGTACTTCTGCGGTACCGAGGCGTACTTGGCGGTCTCGGCTTGGAGCTGGGTGCCGCGAGCCTGAGCCACTGACAACGCAGACTGCGCGTCGTTCTCGTCGCCCGAGGCGAGGTAGGAAAGACCGCCGACCACGACCGCTGCAAGCACGACGGCCAGGGCCATCGCCGCCTGCAGGTTGCGGAAGCGGGCTCCCTCACTGATCTCCGTGGGCAGCAGGTTCACCTTGGGCAAGGTGGCCGTGCGTACGCCAGTGGGTGTGGTCGTGCTCATCGGGCTGCTCCGAGGGCGAGGCCCACCGGAACGACGGCGAGCGGCTGTACGAAGGAGATCTGCTCAGGGGACAGGCCCGTCTTGCCCATGGTCAGGCGTTCGATCGGGTTCCCCATCGTGACCGGGATGCGAGTGGTCGACTGCAGCCGTTCGGCGAGGCCGGCTAGCCGGCTCCCGCCGCCGGTGAGGACGAGCCGCGAGATGCTCGCCGAGCCGGTGGATGCGGTGTAGTAGTCGAGCGAGCCACGGACCTCGTCGACGAACGTGGCCGCTGCGCCGTCGATCACCCGGGAGGCGATCATGGCCTGGTCGGCGACGTCGGTGCGCAGCCCGATCTCCTGCTTCATCGCCTCGGCCTGCGGGGGGGCGACGCCCATCCGCTCGGCCACGGCGTCAGTCAGGTCCTGACCGCCCATCAGCAGGATCCGGATGAAGCGCGGCGCGCCGCCCTGGTGGACGACGATGTTGGTGACCCTCGCGCCGACGTCGACGAGCGCCTCGACCTCGGCACCCATGCCGAGGTTGTCCGGCGCGGCCAGCGAGCGGAGCACCGCGAACGACGAGAGATCGACGCTGGTGACCGAGAGCCCGGCCTTCTGGACGGCGTGCACCGAGTTCATCACCATCTCGCGGGAGGCCGCCACGAGCATGCCGCGCCGCATGCGGCCGCCAGACTCGTTGGTGAACTCCTCGAGGGTGAAGAAGTCGAGGACCGCGTGCTCCACGGGCATCGGGACGAAGTCCTGAACCTGGAAGCCGAGTGACTTCTTCAGCTCGTCGTCCGACAGCCACGGAAGGTCGACCTGACGCACAATGACCTTCTGGTTCGCGACGCCGATGATGACCTTCTTGCTGGAGAACTTGGTGTGCAGCCAGAGCTGTTTGATGGCTTCGCCCACGGCGACGGGGTCAACGACCTCGCCGTCGCGCACGGCGCCTTCCGGGAGCGCAACCTGTCCGAACTTTTCGAGGGTTACCTCAGCCTTGCCGAACGAGATCTCGGCTGCGCGTACCCCCGAAGTCCCGATGTCGAGACCGATGGCGGATCGTCCTGCCACGACGCCAACCTTTCGCGAAGCGGCACCTGCCGCGGTGAATCGCCCTGATGGGCGTGTCAGCGGGAGGATCGGCCTTTGCGAGACCTGGCTTGAGCATTCGTGCAGATTTTGCCGCCGGGTCCGCGGCCGCTGAGCGTCAGCGGCCGAGGATTCCGCTGTACCAGTCAGCGATCCGCTGGCCGTAGAAGATCGCGAGGAAGGTCCCGAGGATCATGTAGGGCCCGTACGGGATCTTGGTCTTGCGCCCCGCGCGACCGGCCAGCATGAGGCCGGCGCCGATCAGACCACCCAGCAGGAAGCCGAGGAAGCCACCCACGACGAGCGATCCCCAGCCGAGCCAGCCCAGGTACATCCCCAGCACGCCGGCGAGCTTGACGTCGCCCCAGCCCATGCCGCGCGGGTAGATGAACACCAGCAGCAGGTAGAAGGCCCAGAGCAGCACGCCGCCGCCCGCAACTCGCTCCAGGGTGTGCCAGTCGTGCTCCAGCGCCGCAGCACCACCCAGCAGGACTCCTGCGACGGCGTACGAGGGCTTGACGATGACGTCCGGCAACCGCTGGGTGTCGATGTCGATCGCGGCCAGAGCGATGCCGACGCCGCCGAGGTAGACGAACGCGGGCAGTTCCCAGCTCCAGCCGAAGTGCGCCGCCATCAGGCCGAACACGACGGCGGTCAGCGCCTCAACGACGGGGTACCGGACGCTGATGGGCTCCTGGCAGGTACGGCACTTGCCCCGCAGCACCAGCCAGCTGACCACCGGGATGTTGTCGTACTCCGCAAGCTGGGTGCCGCAGCCCGGGCAGCGCGACCTCGGCCGCACGACGGACTCGCCCTTCGGGACGCGGTAGATGACCACGTTGAGGAACGAGCCCACGAACAGCCCGAACAGGGCGACGAGGACGATCAGCATCGGCTGCAGAGACTGCAGAGTGTCAGTCGGCACAGTTGGATCATTCGGCACGGCACGCAGGACACCGTAGGGCTACGGCGCCGGCGATCTGCGCCAACAGCCAACACTGCACGGCCCTCAGTAGGCGGCCTTCAGCTCACCGGTCGTCTTGGCACCCCAGACCGCGTTGGTCCACTGCGGGAAGTACGGCGGTGCGGCGAAGGTGAGCCGGGAGTCATAGCCGTAGTCCTTGATGTAGCCCGTGCTGGCGCCGCCGCCGGTGCCGACGATGCCGCGCCAGCGCTGGGCGATGGAGCCACGTACGTGCAGGGTGCCCAGCGGGTCGCCCTGGTTGTACGACTGCACCCAGAAGCTGTGCTGGAGCGTCTGGATCGACGCGTAGATCCAGCGGTCGGCGATCGAGGTGAGCTCGTTGCCGTTGTTGTCCACCGGGTGGTAGTTGACCACCGAGTTGCTGGCGACCAAGCCGAGCATGTCGGTTCCGGTCGGCGCAGCCCCCGCGGTCGTCGTCGACAGGAGCAGGTCACCGGTGATGATCACGTTGTTCTGCGCCGCTACCGTCACCCGACCCTTGAGGGTGCCCTGGATGTAGACGTTGCCTTGGCCGCAGTAGAAGGTCGACTGGGTGAAGTTGACGTCGCCCGCGAGCGGGATGTTGTCGCCGATCTGGCCGGTCGTGCACTTGGACTGCGTCGCGCCGTTGGCCACGTAGATGGTCTGGTCGGTGGGTACCGGGACCGTCTGGGAGCCGGACCCGAAGGCCGACGGGGTGCCGCAGCCGACCCCGACGCTGGTCCCGACGCTGCCCTTGCTCCAGACTGTCATGGTGCCGTCGGAGTTGAACTTGATCCGGGTGTCGCCGGTGTAGTCGCAGCCGGGGTAGGCCGCGAATGTCGCGCTGTTGTCCTGGAGGTTCAGCGGTCCGGCGTACGTCGGCGGGTTGCCGTTGAAGTTCGGGCTCGCGCTGGTGCTCCGCCAGCAGCTGGCGTAGTCGTTCCCGGCGACCGCCGTCTTGCAGCCCGGGTCGGAGGTCTCGTACCCCTTCTTGAAAGTGGGCGAGCCGCTCACCAGCGGGGTGTCGTTGAAGTGCACGGCGCCGTCCAGGGTGTCACCCTGGATGAAGGTGATCTCCACGCAGGGCGACCCGTTGGGGTTGCCCCGTCCGCCCTGCCAGTAGTAGGTCGCGCTGGTCGGACCGGCCTTACCGCAGGTGTTGGACGGGGCACCGGACGGGTAGGCCGTGGTGTTCGCGGGGTCGCCGTCCTCGAAGTCCGTGTAGTACAGGAACTGGGTCGACCCACCGCGGGAGACCAGGACCTGGACGGTGCGGTCCACGTTGCGCATCCGGCCGGTCGAGGTGACCCGGATGGTCCCCTGGCTCGCGATGGTGCTGGCGTCCACGTCGTAGTGGAACAGGCCCTGGAGCGGCTGGTTCGGCACGACGTTCTGCCATCCTGCGGCGGTCGAGGACGTCCAGCCGCAGGTGTTGGTCCCGGTCTTCGGGCCCTTGAGCGCGGGGTTGGTGCAGTCGACGGTGGTGTAGTACGAGTCGTTCTGGTTCAGCCGGGCCACGTAGTCGTCGACGCCGGCCTGGGCTGCGGCGAGCGCAGCGTTCCAGTCCTGGTCGTGCCGGGCCTGCGGCTGGGCCTGCAGGGCGTAGCCGAGCGCTGCCGTGACCAGCAGGCTCAGCACGGTGATCGAAGCCATCACCATGATCATGGCGATGCCGGCCTCGTCGCGGCCCCGCAGCCGCAGCCGCCGGGCGATCCGTCGGTACATCTTGTCCCCCGTCACGGGCTCGAGGTGGCGATGGCCACCGCATCAGCGTTCGGCAGCGTGACCCGCTCGTAGAGGGTCGTCGCCTGGATGGTCGAGGTGGCCGAGGACTTGACCTGGACGACGACGTCCACGCTGTCCACCGCCGCCAGGTCTGCCGCTGTCAAGGTGGCGTCGGTGATCGTCGCGCCGCTCTTGGTGTAGTAGGTGAACATCGCCAGCGTCGTCGAGACGTTGCGCGCCAGCACCCGGGTGACCGCGCAGGTCGTGCAGTTGTACGTGTAGTTGTAGTTGCCGACAGTGTGCGCGTCCGGCGGCTGGATCTTCTCCGTCAGCGTGCCGGCCGCATCCACCGCGTAGCTCACCTGGCTCGGGCCGGTGATGTTCGCGTCGTTGTTGATGTTGGCGTAGAACTGCACCGAGGTCTTGGTGCCCTGGATGAAGGCAGCAGCGCCGGAGCTGAGCCCGGTCGCGCTCAGCTGGGACGGCAGGACCGCGGTCCGCAGCACCTTGGTGAGCGAGCTGATCGCCACGTTGGCCTGCGAAGTCTGGTCGACCCGCTGGCCCGAACCGGTCACCGTCTTCTGCGTGAGGATCAACGTCGTCTGGACCATGGCGAGGACGATGCCGAGGATCCCGACCACCACCACCATCTCCATCAGCGTGTACCCGCTGTCACCCGGGTTCTCGTCCGTGCCGTGCACCGTGCGCCAGCTGTTCCTCATGTGGTGACCACCGCGATCGTCGTCGTGCCGCTCGTCGGGAGCAGGACGGGGGTGGTCGGCCAGGACCCGACTGGGGACTTGCCGCTCACCTTGATCGTCCACGCGCCGGCAGGCAGCGAAGTAGCCAGGACGCCGAGAGCATTGGTGACCCCCAGGGTCAACGGGTTCTCGGGACTTGCACAGTTGGCCGTGTTGCTCGGGGTGGCCGTCACCGTGACGCCGCTCTGCACCAGGCCGGTGAGGAGCGTCTTGGTGACCGTGATCGTGACCGGGGCCAGAGTGACCGTCGACGAACCGGTGGCGCCGGCCGCCACGATCACGGCCGCCGTGCGGCTCCCGCCGGACGCGGCTGGGTCGGCCTGGGTGCAGGAGCCGGCCCACGAGGTGTAGCCGTCGGTCAGGTACGGCCACAGGCTTCCGACCGTGGTGGTCGCCGAGCTCGCCGTGACGTACTTGAAGCCGGCCGGCTGCAGGCCCGTGTTGGCCAGCGTGATCTGCGGCCAGGTGGTCGGGAGCGCGTAGCCGGTCGTCGTCTTCATGGTGACGTTCAGCGTCGCGGCCTGGTCGTAGTTGAAGCTGAGCTGCGACAGCGAGCTCGCGGTCAGGGCCACCGACTTGCTGGCGGACTGGTTGCCGTAGTTGTCGACGTAGCCAAGCTGGTTCAGGGTCGCGGTGTAGGTGCCCGTGACGGTGGACGCGAACACCGCGCAGCCGTCTGAGGCCGTGGTGTCGGTGAACGTCCCGCCAGGACCGGTGAGCGTGACGAGCTGCCCGGGCGCCGCAGCGCCGTTGGCGGCGAGGACCTTCACCGAGACGAAGCCGGTGGTGGAGTTCAAGGTGTTCTTCGGCGGCGTCAGGATCGTGGTCGACATCACCGGCTGCACACCGCTCATCTGCGGCCAGGTCACCGTGACCTGCACCTCCAGGCTCGGGTAGGTCACGCCGGCGCCGCCGTCGCACGGGCTCTGGCCAGAGCCAGCCGGCAGCCACTCGATGTTCCGTGTGACGGTGTAGGGGGTGTTGTCCACCACCAGCGGCTGGCCGACGATCCCGCCGGGCAGCGGGTTGCCGTTGACGACCTGGGTGGTGGCGGCCACCGTGGAGGGACCACTGGCCGACCCGGTGAAGGTGTTGCGGGTGATCTCGAGCTCGCGGGCGGCGAGGTCGGATGCGGCAACCCGGTTGCGGTCGCTCCTCGTCGTCGTGAGGGCACCGGTTAGTCCGGCGACCGTCCCGGCCGCGACGATGGCGAAGATGACGAGCGCCATCATGAGCTCGATGAGCGTCATGCCGGCGTCAGAAGGTGCTTCCGTACGCCCCACCGCGGCGCAGCGCGCCCGCAGAAACTTCCCCATGTCAGCCTTATCGGGTTTGGGAACGGTCGACTTGAACGACGGCTCGGTCGGGTGTGAGTTCAGTACGTGGTCGACGGGTCCGGTGCCTCCGGGAATCTCGTCCGGGAGGCACCGGCCCAGCCGGTCTCAGCCAGTGCGCTGGGACCCGGCGGTGCCGCTGGTGGTCACCGGGCATGCTGACGCCGACGCCGGCTGGATGCCACCGGCCGCGCTGTCGTACCAGATGGTGCGGTTGGACCCCAGGTTGTGCGCCGAGAGGCAGTAGCCGCTCGGGCTGTAGTAGACGATCGTCATGACGTCACGCTTGCTCGGGAGAAGCACTTCGCCGTCAGCGTCGAGCGCCGTGAGGTCGGCATAAGTGCTGGTGTTGGCGAAGTACGTCTCCTCGAACTCCGCGAGCACGCGCACGTCAGACTTCGCGGCAGCGTCGTAGGCCCTTTGACGTTGGTTCAAGTAGACCGGGATGGCGATCGCGGCAAGGATGCCAATGATGATGATCACGACCAGCAGCTCGATCAGGGTGAAACCTTCGTCGTCGGGCCGGAGCTTCGATCTTCGAAGCAGGTGTCCGGCCATCTTGAGTCTCCTTCCCTTGCTTGGTGGTCATCGGCCGGTCCCGGACCTCAACTGAGGCCCGTTCGGACGAATTCATCAACTGGTCCTGGGGCACGGCAGTGGAGGCCGACCCGCAGGGCCGACCTCCACCGGTGGAGCCACGAGCTACTGGACTGTCGTGCTAGGGACCGTCGCAGTGCACATGGCACCGGGCTTGCCCTGCGACGGGGATGCGGCTGTCGCCGGCCCCGGCTGCAGGCCACCGACAGTCGAGTCGTACCAGAAGTACAGCGAACCAGTAGCGCTGGAGTTCAGGTTGCTGCCCACCAGGCAGTACCCCGTCGCGGCGAAAGTGCCCTTGATCGAGTTGCCCTGCGAGAACTTGGGGTTCTGGCCGGTGCTCACCTGGACGTAGGTCTGCTGGTCGGTGAAGTACGTCTCCAACGCCGTTGCGGCTGTCCGGAGGTCGGACTTGATCGAAGCGTCGACTGCCTTCTTCCGCTGGTTCAGGAAGACCGGAATCGCGATCGCGGCCAGAATGCCGATGATGATGATGACCACCAGGAGCTCGATGAGGGTGAAACCACCCTCTCGCTCCTCCTGGGCCTTGCGTATCCGGGTGAGCATGAATCCTCCGTGGATGATCGTGACGGCTGTGACCGTGACGGGGATCCTGGGGCTCACCGGGTGAGCGAAGAAGGATGGCGATGAAAGGAAGTCCGGTGTGCCTTGCCCCCCAGATCAGTCCCGGCGAGCGGTCACCGTTCTCGATCTCGGTCTGGGTGCCACTACGGCCCGGTGCAGCGCGAAGGCTGACCCGGGCCGTAGTGGCGTTCCTAGCTCGTTGCGGTGTTACAGAACCGGCGTCGAAGGCACGGCCGCGACGCACATGGCACCGGTCTTGCCCTGCGACGGGGAGGCGGCTGTCGCCGGACCCGGCTGCAGGCCACCAACCGTGGAGTCGTACCAGAAGTACAGCGAACCGGTAGCACTGGAGTTCAGGTTACTGCCGACGAGGCAGTACCCGGTCGCCGTGAAGGTGCCCAGGATCGTGTTGCCCTGCGAGAACTTGGGGTTCTGGCCGGTGCTCGTCTGGACGTAGGTCTGCTGGTCGGTGAAGTACGTCTCCAGCGCCGTTGCGGCTGTCCGGAGGTCGGACTTGATCGAAGCGTCGACTGCCTTCTTCCGCTGGTTCAGGAAGACGGGAATCGCGATCGCGGCCAGAATGCCGATGATGATGATGACGACCAGGAGCTCGATGAGGGTGAAGCCACCCTCTCGCTCCTCCTGGGCCTTGCGGATGCGTGCGAGCATCTGCCCTTCCCTTCAGGGATCTTGCATTGATGAGCCGTGCCGGCAGACCCCCCTGGGCCCTCGAACGAGGGCCGACCGAGGCAGCTGGGCTGACCTGCACGCCCGCAGGTCCCCTTGCTTTGCGACCCCGCCTTACGACGGGTGTGCCGTTTCTGGCCTTAGCAGCTCTATGACAAGAGAGTTGTCGTCCTGTCTACGTCCACGCTTGAGTGTTTAGACACGCGAGTTGAGGGGAAAGCGCGGGTTCATCCGTTTGGCGGCGTCCAAACGGACGAGGGGCCCGGCGGCTGCCGAACCCCTCGTTCCTACACCCACCGGACTGGCCGGTGTGCTGCCCTACTTGATCAGGTCGAAGATCTTGAAGATGGGCATGTAGAGCGCGATGATCATGGACCCGATGATGCCTCCGAGGAAGGCGATCATCAGCGGCTCGATCAGGGCGGTCAGGGCCTCAGTGGTGGCCTCGACCTCCTGGTCGTAGAACTCCGAGATCTTGTGCAGCATCGCGTCCAGTGCGCCGGTGTCTTCGCCGACGGCCATCATCTGCACCACCATCG
>JANYIP010000378.1 GCA_025361995.1 Streptomycetales bacterium
CGGTGTACGACGAGACCAGCGACCTGTCGAAGGCGCTGCGCGACATCGCGCGCATGATCAAGGCCGGGGTGTAGGCCTGGACCGTGCCGAGCATGTTGACCGTTGCGAGCGCACCGAGAGTGGTGGCGATCGGCGCCTGGACAGTCGCTGGTGCGCCGGTGTTGAGAGCGCGCAGCGCCGCGTCCCACTGAGCAAGCGGGATGTCCGAGGCACCGGAGAGAGTGAACCCGTCGATGCTGCCGATGCCGAGGACCGGCGCCGGCCCGGCGAACGCCTGCGAGACCTCGGTATACCCCACCTCGCACGCCTGGAACGCAGTCCCGGTCCCGCGCGCGCCGAGCATGCGGTCCAGCCACCCGGTACGCAACGACGACCCGGGGGCGGCCTTCTCGAGCTCCTGGGTGGCCTCGAAGTGCGAGCGGGTCGGGTTGACCTGGCCGACCGCGTGGACCAGGCCGAAAGTTCCAGCCGCCCACATCGGCATCAGCGGCGCCATGGCCGGGTGCAGGCCGAACCGGTTGTCGTTGCCGTTCGCAGCGGTGCGCAGGTCAAGAAGCGAGTTCTGCGGGATCCCGATGCCGGGCCGCAGCGTGTAGTAGTCCGGGTCGATCGGCACTGCCATCGACAGCCCGTCGAACCCGCCGCGCAGCGACAACACGATCAGGACGTCTCCGGCGTACGTCGGCGTGGAAGCGAAGGCCAGCTGCGTCGACAGCTCACGGCCGGTGAGCGCCGTCGCTGCGGCCACCACGGCGCTGCGCTTCAGGAACGAGCGCCGGCTGAAGCCGTACCGGCCGAGGATGTCGGAGCCGGCGGGGTCGCCCTCGGGGCACCCGCAGTCGCGGGTGCGGGCCGCGGGCTCGGCTTCGTGCTGACCGTCAGTCGTCTGGGTTCGCATGGTCGGCTCCGCTCAGCGCATCGTGTGGTAGACGGAGTCGAGGATCAGCTTGACCAGGTACGGGAAGCGCCAGTCCGGGTTCCAGTACGCGTCGTTGACGCCGACCGGGTCGGTCGCTGCCACGCCCATGAACGTCAGGATCGCTGCTCGGCCGTCCGGGGTGAGCGTCTGGTAGACCAGCCGCTGCGCCATCAGGTCCACGAAGGCGCCGTACGTCGCCGGGCGCGTCGTGGGCAGCAGGGAGGGCGCCTGCAGCAGCGGGTTGGGGTCCGGGAGGTTGGTGATCGGCCACCACTGCCCGGCCGCTGCCATGTGCAGGTTCCAGCGCTCGAGCGTCCCGTTCGTGGACTGCCAGTCCTGCGCCGTGTCCGGGTAGCCGTTCGGCAGCGCCCAGGCCATCGGCTGCTGCCCCAGGTCGCCCGACTGCCAGTAGAGCGCCTGCAGGCCGTCCGTCCCGGTGCCCGGGTCGGGGGTCACTCCGAGGGTGCGCATGGTCGCGATCAGGTCCTCCATCGGGCGGCGCACCTTCTGGCCGATCGAGAAGAGGAACTCCTTGCTCGCGAAGAGCTGCTTCAGCACCGGCACGATCGCGGTGTCGTTCGCCAGGTACGTCGCGGCGAGCCGGGCGGCCAGCGCCGGCCGCGGGTCGTCGGAGACGAACCGGGTGACCAGCTTGTCGGCGATCCGTCGCGCCGTCGCTGGGTGGTGCGCCAGGTACGAGATGTAGGCCTTGCCCATTGCGTAGCCGGCGGCCTGGCTGGTGTTCGGGGCCGAGAAGCCCATCACGGTGAGCGTCTCGGTCGGCCCCGGCGTGAAGTAGTGGTTCTCCGCGATGTACTCGAACGTGCCGGTGAGCGTGTCGGACGGGTAGGGGTCGTGCACGCCGTACCCGCTCATGATCAGCGCCGAGCTGCGCATGTCCACCTCGGTGTACCCGGCGCCGACGCCGACGGTGTGGAGCTCCAGCAGCTCGCGCCCGTAGTTCTCGTTGAAGTCCGGCGGGGCCGAGTCCGCGTTGTTGAGGTAGCGCATCATGGCTGGGTGGTTGGCGCTCGCCCAGAGCATGTCCGCGAAGCGGCCGAAGGCGTACTTGCGGATCACGTTCTTGTCGTAGTCGTGCCGGCTGTCCCAGACATCGCTGCTCGGGTTCGTGACGTTGAGGTGGTTCGACCAGAACTCGACCATCACCTCGAAGAGCTGGCGCCGGCTCCAGGTGGCACGCAGCAGCGTGACCTGACCCAGGTCGTACATCACGTCCCAGGCACCGTTGGAGAGATAGTGCCGGGCCTGCGGAATGGTCCACCCGAGCCGGGGGAAGCGCGCGGCGTACCCGTCGCAGACGTGGTCGTCGATCGTGGCCGGGCTGAGCTGGGCCGCAAGCCACTTCCCGGCGCCCATCGAGTTGATCTCCGCGACCGACGTCGGCGAGGGGCCGAATGTCAGCCGCCGAAGCATGTGCAGGTTCCGGTCGTTGGTGAGGACCGGACCGCTCGCCGCCGCGGGGGGGGACGCGGCGGACGAGACGGCTCCGGACGCCGCAACCGCTGCTCCCACCGCGGCGACCCGGAACAGGTCACGACGGGAGACGTGCGAGTGAGGGGTCACACGATTTGTTCGGCGCGCACGACGCGGTCTCTGTGCGGCCATTCGGGTGAGGTTGGGTCTGAGACCATGGCGGTGTGACCGACCCCGCCGGCAGCCAGGACCCCACTCCCTATGAAGCGATGGGTGGCCGGGCCACGTTCGAGCGGCTCGTCGGGCGGTTCTACGCCGGTGTGGCCGAGGACCCGGTGCTCCGTCCGCTGTACCCGGAGGAGGACCTGCGGCCGGCCTACGACCGGCTGCTGATGTTCCTCGAGCAGTACTGGGGTGGGCCGCGGACGTACTCTGACCAGCGGGGGCACCCGCGACTGCGGATGCGGCACGCGCCCTTTGCCGTGACCCCGCTGGCCCGCGACCGCTGGCTCGTCCACATGCGGGCCGGCGTCGACGAGCTGGGCCTGGACCCGGCCCTGGAGCAGCAGCTGTGGGGCTACCTGGTGGCCGCGGCCGAGAGCATGGTGAACACCTTCGAGTGAGGCCGAGTCGCGGTCCCGGAAAGAAAGGCTCTCCTGGACGCAACCTTTGGGCCGGGCAACAGCGTCTTGATCGCCAGTGGACCTGGCGCCGGACGATCCGGCGAGGGCTGAGCGGACGGGGGAGCTGGTGGCGGACCGGGAGAGTTTCGACGGCTTCGTCGAAGCGCGGTCGGGTCGGCTGCTGCGGACCGCCTTCCTCCTGACCCGCGACTGGGGACTGGCGGAGGACCTGTTGCAGACCGTTCTGGCGAAGGCCTGGTTCGCCTGGGGGCGCATCGAGACCGATCCCGAGGCGTACGTCCGGCGGGCACTCGTCACGACCTACACGTCGTGGTGGCGGCGCAACTGGCGCGGGGAGACTCCCGCCGAGCTGCTGCCCGAGCGGCCGGCCCCTGATGTCCTGCGGGAGATCGACGAGCGAGACGCCGTCTGGGCCGCGCTGGGCCGGCTCGCACCGCGGCAGCGCGCCGTGATCGTGCTGCGCTTCTACGAAGACCTGTCCGAGGCCGAGACGGCGGCCGTGCTCGGCTGCAGCGTCGGCACCGTCAAGAGCCAGACCAGCCGGGCCCTGGAACGTCTGCGTTGCGACCCGCTCGCGACGACAGCCGGCCGCCGGCACTCGATGCTCACCGAGAGGGGTTGATCGCCGTGCTCGACCGGGCATCGGTCTCCGAGGACGACCTGCGCGTCCTGCTCCGCGACAGAGCGGGCGAGCCGGACCACCGCAGCGGCCGCCTCGTCGAGGTGCAGCAGCGCGTCGGCCGCCTGCGTCGGCGCCGGATGGCAGCGACCGGTGCTGTGGCCGTCGCGGCGGTGGTCGCCGGCATCATCGGCGTCGCCCCATCCGGGGACGGGGGCCGGACCGGACAGCCGATCGCCTCAGGCCCGCCGCCGGCAACGCCCTCATCAACACCGTCGGCCAGCCCGCGTCCGTCCGGGACGCTGCCCGAGTACTTGCGCGGCGGCCGACTCGCGGCCTCGGTCGAGCGCAGCGACCCGACCGGGGTGTCACTGACCTTCACGCCGTCGACGCTGGCCTTCGGCATCGTCGCGGCGTGCACGACACCGGGTGCGGACGTCGGCAACGCGGCCAACCCGTCGAGCCAGGTGACCATCGACGGCAAGTCGTACATCGGGTTCAGCTGCTCCCCGAGCGGGCCGATGGGCACCGACGGCGGCTCCGACATGAGCCGGCCATCGCAGGACTTCGCCCAGGCCTACGGCCTGCACGTCGGCAAGCCGGTGCACGTCAGCCTGAGCTGGGGCGACGGCGTCAGCAGGATCGGCACCGCGTGGCGGCTGGCCGTGTACGAGGCGGTCCCGCTGGCGCAGTACCCGTTCCCGGCCCGGCCGGCCACGCTCCTGACCCCGGAGCTCGGCTTCTCGCCCCTGTACCCGCAGGACGTCTCACTCTTCACCGCCGCAGCGACCGCCGCTCACCCGAACACGACGGTCACGAATGCCGATGTCACGCTGCGGCACGGACTCACCATCAGCGGAGTCGCCGTGGAACCGGGCCAGATCGAGGTCCTGGTGAACGGGCACGTCGTCTCGCTGTCCCGATCGTGGGACTACACCGAGCAGTCCTTCAGCGCAGGGGCCGACCTGGCGTCAATGGGACTCAAAGCCGGCGCGCACGTCGCGATCACCATCCGTACCGAGCGGTTCACCGCGGCGAGCTGGCAAGTCGTGATCTTCGACTCGACGTCGTAGCCGGTCGCGCCTGCGGACCTTCCGCGCTACAGGGCGAACAGGTCGAGGCTGGCTCCCGAGTCGGTACGGGCAGCCACCGATCCACCGGGGCACCCGAGCCGGCGCCAGCTACCGCTGGAGTACGCCGTGACCTCGCCGTCCCGGCCGAGCAGGCCGGTGAGCTCGGCGGCGTGCGCGACGCGCAGCGGCACTCCAGCGACGACCGGCCGGCCCCAGATGTCCGCGGCCACCGCGTCGAGCTGAGCACGTGAGCGCTCGGGCTCACCGATGAGCTCGACCCGGCGGGCGAAGCCGTCGACGCCGACCCGGACCGCGTCGTAGACGGCGCCGGCGGGCACTGTCGCCAGGACGGTCCAGCCGGTGCGGGGCGGCAGCAGCCCGGCCCAGGCCGGGCCCTGGACCGACGGCGGCACCTCGACGGGGAGAGCAGCGTCGACGGCTCCCTCGTCACTGTCGGCCAGCCGCTCCAGCAGGCGGACCGCAGACACCGTCACATCGCCCAGGTCAGACGGCTGGCGCAGCGCCAGCGGGCGCAGAGTGACGACGTCCAGCGGCGGACCGCCCCACACACCGAGGATCGGTGCGTCGGAGGTGGCCTGCAGCCGTACGCACGCGCGGCCGTCGAGAGCCACCAACCGGCTCAGGTATCCGCGCAGAGCGCTCCGCTCGCCGAGATCAGCGGGCCAGAACTCGCTCACTCCGCGACGGGCTGCTCGGTGAACTCGGCCAGCCAGGACTTCTCCTCCGGGCTGAGCCGACGCGGGCGCTCGTTGGCGAAGTCGTACGGCACCATCGTCGACGACGCCGTCGCATAGACCACGCCGCCGAGGTCGTACACCTCGTAGCCGAGGGAGAAGAACGCGGCGCCGACCTTGGTCACCCAGACGTCGATGGGGACGGGGGTGTGCCGGTGCAGCAGCGGGCGGCGGTAGCGGATCTCGCTGGCAGCGACCAGGATCCCGGCCGCCACCTGGTCGACGCCCGACAGCGGGACCGACTTGAACATCTCGACCCGCGC
>JANYIP010000389.1 GCA_025361995.1 Streptomycetales bacterium
TGGGCGTTCCCTCGATCGTGGTCGCGCTGAACAAGTGCGACATGGTTGACGACGAGGAGATCCTCGAGCTCGTCGAGCTCGAGGTGCGTGAGCTCCTCAGCACCTACGAGTACGACGGCGACAACATCCCCGTCGTCCGGGTGGCGGCCTTCCCGGCGCTGAACGGCGACGTGGAGTGGGGCGAGTCGATCATGCGCCTCATGGACGCGGTCGACGAGTCGATCCCGACCCCGATCCGCGAGACCGAGAAGCCGTTCCTCATGCCGATCGAGGACGTCTTCACCATCACCGGCCGCGGCACCGTCGTGACCGGCCGGATCGAGCGTGGCATCGTCAAGGTCAACGAGACCGTCGACATCGTCGGCATCAAGGAGACCAAGCAGACGACCACGGTCACCGGCGTCGAGATGTTCCGCAAGCTCCTCGACGAAGGCCAGGCCGGGGAGAACGTCGGTCTGCTCCTGCGCGGCACCAAGCGTGAGGACGTCGAGCGCGGCCAGGTCGTCGTCAAGCCGGGTTCGATCACACCGCACACCGGCTTCGAGGCGCAGGTCTACATCCTGTCCAAGGACGAGGGCGGCCGGCACACGCCGTTCTTCGACAACTACCGCCCGCAGTTCTACTTCCGGACCACGGACGTCACTGGCGTCGTCAAGCTGCCTGAGGGCGTCGAGATGGTCATGCCCGGCGACAACACCGAGATGAAGGTCGACCTGATCCAGCCCATCGCCATGGAGGAGGGCCTCCGCTTCGCCATCCGCGAGGGAAGCCGCACCGTGGGCGCTGGCCGGGTCACCAAGATCCTCGTCTAGGGACCAACTGGCTCGATTTCCTCGTACCGCACCCTGTGCGGCATACTTGGAAAGTTGTCCGGCGTGGTGGCCGTCCTCTGGGACGGTCACCACGGCCCGCACAGCCCCTCTGGACCCTTCTTGACCCCCTCAGGAACAACGAATTCTGCTCGGCCCCGCTGCGGACCGAGACGCGACACACCCGACCCCGTGGGTCGGAGCCACCAGCACCGTTCTCCACTGACAGCGAAGGACACCGAAGCCACCATGGCGGGACAAAAGATCCGCATCCGGCTCAAGGCATACGACCACGAGGTCATCGACAGCTCGGCGCGCAAGATCGTCGAGACGGTGACGCGTACGGGTGCGCAGGTCGCCGGCCCGGTACCGCTGCCGACTGAGAAGAACATCTTTTGCGTGATCCGCTCGCCGCACAAGTACAAGGACAGCCGCGAGCACTTCGAGATGCGCACGCACAAGCGGCTCATCGACATCCTCGACCCCACGCCCAAGACGGTCGACTCGCTCATGCGACTCGACCTGCCGGCCGGGGTCGACATCGAGATCAAGCTCTGAGGACGATCATGAGCAGCAGCAGCGCCCAGGCGGTGGGCAGCGACGTGCGGGGTCTACTCGGGGAGAAGCTCGGCATGACTCAGGTGTGGGACGAGAACAACAAGCTCGTCCCGGTCACCGTGGTCCAGGCCGGGCCCTGTGTGGTCACGCAGGTCCGCACCGCCGCGACCGACGGGTACGCCGCGGTCCAGATCGCGTACGGCGCGATCGACCCGCGGAAGGTCAACAAGCCCCTGGCCGGCCACTTCGAGAAGGCCGGCGTCACGCCGCGCCGCCACCTCGTCGAGCTGCGTACGGCTGCGGCTGACGAGTACACCCTCGGCCAGGAGCTCGGCGCGGACGTCTTCGAGGCGGGCCAGCTGGTCGACGTCACGGGGACGACGCGCGGCAAGGGCTTCGCCGGCGTCATGAAGCGGCATGGCTTCCACGGTGTGGGCGCCTCGCACGGCGCGCACCGCAACCACCGCAAGCCCGGCTCGATCGGCGCCTGCGCGACCCCTGGCCACGTCTTCAAGGGGATGAAGATGGCCGGCCGGATGGGTCACGTCCGCCAGACCACGCAGAGCCTGACGGTCCACTCGGTGGACGCCGAGGCGGGCCTGCTCCTCATCAAGGGCGCGGTGCCCGGTCCCAAGGGCGCACTGCTCCTGGTCCGCACCGCCGCGAAGGGTCGGTGACCGACGTGAGCGCGAGCACCAAGACAGCCACCAAGGCAGCCAAGGGCATCGGCGGCGACGCCGAGAGCTCGCTTCCGAGCGTCGAGATCGTCTCTCCCAGCGGCGAGAAGTCCGGCACGGTGGACCTCCCCGTGGAGATCTTCGACGTGCAGGTCAACGTCCCGCTGCTCCACCAGGTCGTGGTGGCCCAGCTGGCCGCGGCCCGGCAGGGGACGCACTCGACCAAGACCCGCGGGGACGTCGCCGGCGGCGGCCGCAAGCCGTACAAGCAGAAGGGCACCGGCCGGGCCCGGCAGGGCTCGATCCGCGCTCCGCAGTTCGTCGGCGGTGGCGTGGTCCACGGACCGCACCCCCGCTCGTACGACCAGCGGACCCCCAAGAAGATGAAGGTGGCCGCCCTGCGTGGCGCCCTCTCGGACCGCGCCCGCGAGGGTCGGATCCACATCGTGACCGGCCTCGTCGAAGGCACCGCGCCGTCGACTAAGTCGGCCGTGGCGATCCTCGCCCAGATCTCCACCCGGCCGCACGTGCTGGTCGTGGTGGAGCGCAAGGACTCCGTCAGCTGGAAGAGCCTGCGCAACGTCGACGGCATCCACTTGCTGTGGCCGGACCAGCTCAACACCTATGACGTGCTGATCTCGGACGACATCGTCTTCACCCAGGGCGCGTACGAGGCGTTCCTGGCCGGGCCCGTCAAGGGCAAGGCCGTGAAGGCCGTCGCCACCGAGTCTGAGGTTGACCAGCCTGCGGTTGACCAATCTGAGGCAGCCACCACCGACGAAGGGGACGAGCAGTGAAGATCGCGGATCCGCGCGACATCCTGATCGCGCCCGTCATCTCTGAGAAGAGCTATGGGCTCCTCGACGAGAACAAGTACACGTTCCTGGTCCGCCCGGACGCCAACAAGACCCAGATCAGGATCGCGGTCGAACAGGTGTTCGGGGTCAAGGTCACGGGCGTCAACACGCTCAACCGACAGGGAAAGCGCCGCCGTACCCGGGTCGGGTTCGGCAAGCGTCCGGACACGAAGCGCGCGGTCGTCAGCGTCGTTGACGGCCAGCGCATCGACATCTTCGGTGGTCCGGTCTCCTAGCGGGGGCCGGAGAAGAGGACAAGGGACTCGTCAACCATGGGTATCCGCAAGTACAAGCCGACAACGCCGGGGCGCCGTGGCGCCAGCGTCGCTGACTTCGTCGAGATCACGCGCTCCACGCCGGAGAAGTCGCTGGTCCGCCCGATCAACTCCAAGGGTGGCCGGAACAACCTCGGCCGGGTCACCACCCGGCACCAGGGCGGCGGGCACAAGCGCGCGTACCGGCTGATCGACTTCCGCCGGCACGACAAGGACGGCGTGCCGGCCAAGGTCGCTCACATCGAGTACGACCCGAACCGCACCGCCCGGATCGCGCTGCTGCACTACGCGGACGGCGAGAAGCGCTACATCATCGCGCCGAACAAGCTGGCTCAGGGCGACCGGATCGAGAACGGCGCAGGTGCCGACATCAAGCCCGGCAACAACCTGCCGCTGCGCAACATCCCGGTCGGTACCGTGATCCACGCGATCGAGATCCGGCCCGGAGGCGGGGCCAAGATCGCCCGCTCCGCCGGGGTGAGCGTGCAGCTCGTCGCCAAGGACGGTCCGTACGCTCAGCTGCGGCTGCCCTCGGGCGAGATCCGCAACGTCGACGTCCGCTGCCGCGCCACGGTCGGCGAGGTCGGCAACGCCGAGCAGTCGAACATCAACTGGGGTAAGGCCGGCCGGATGCGCTGGAAGGGCAAGCGCCCGACCGTCCGCGGCGTGGCCATGAACCCGGTCGACCACCCGCACGGTGGCGGTGAGGGCAAGACCTCCGGCGGTCGGCACCCGGTCTCCCCGTGGGGCCAGGCCGAGGGTCGTACGCGCAAGAAGAACAAGGCCAGCGACCAGCTCATCGTCCGCCGCCGCAAGAGCAACAAGAAGCGCTAGGAGACCAGACGCGATGCCGCGCAGCCTCAAGAAGGGCCCGTTCGTCGACGGCCACCTGATCAAAAAAGTGGACGTTCAGAACGACAAGGGCACCCACACCGTGATCAAGACCTGGTCCCGGCGCTCGATGATCGTGCCGGCCATGATCGGCCACACAATCGCGGTGCACGACGGGCGCAAGCACGTGCCGGTCTTCGTGACCGACGCGATGGTCGGCCACAAGCTCGGCGAGTTCGCCCCCACGCGGACCTTCCGTGGCCACGAGAAGGACGACCGCAAGGCACGCCGTCGCTAGTCGCCCAGGCGACGAGCAGGAACTTTCATGAGTACTCAGACGAGCAAGGGGACAGCGATGGAACCCAGGGCCACCGCCCGGGCAAGTGCGCGGTACGTCCGCGTCACGCCCCAGAAGGCCCGCCGTGTGGTGGACCTCATCCGCGGCTTGCCGACGGGTGAGGCGCAGGCGCTGCTGAAGTTCGCGCCGCAGTCCGCCAGCGACCCGGTGGGCAAGGTGCTGGACAGCGCCGTCGCCAATGCCGAGAACAACCACGACCTCGACCCGAACGCGCTGGTCGTCACGGAGGCGTACGTCGACGAGGGTCCCACCCTCAAAC
>JANYIP010000391.1 GCA_025361995.1 Streptomycetales bacterium
CTGCTGCTCCCTGACACGGCGACCCGTCGCGACCTCGAGGACCCGGCCACGGTGGCGCACGTGGCCGCCTGCGTGAAGACGCCGGACGTGCTCGACCTGCTGCACGCGCTGACCGAGGCGGACGGACTGGCCACCGGTCCCGCGGCCTGGAACGAGTGGAAGGCCGGCCTGATCGCGGACCTGGTCACCCGTACACACGCGGTGCTCGGCGGGCACGAGGTGCCGTCGCCACCGGTGCTGTCCGACGCGTACGCAGACCTCGTGCGGGCCGGCAAGCTGGAGGTCCTGACGACGCCGGTCGCCGGCGGCCTCGAGGTGACCGTGGTGGCTCCCGACCGGGTCGGCATGCTGGCAGCCGTCGCCGGTGTGCTCTCGCTCAACCGGCTGACCGTGCGCTCCGCGTCCACCCAGACGTCGGGCCGGGTCGCTGTCCAGGTGTGGCAGGTCCTGCCCGAGTACGGCGAGCCGCCGTCCCTGGTACGGCTGCGCGAGGACGTCCGCCGGGCGCTCGACGGCACGCTGGACGTGGCCGAGCGGCTGGCCGTACGCGAGGACGCCCTCGCTGCGCGCCCGGGTGTTCCCGTACCCCCGCCTCGGGTCGAGGTGGTGCCGCATGCCAGCTCGAGCTCCACCGTCCTGGAGGTACGCGCCCACGACCGCCCGGGACTGCTGTACCGGATCGGTGCGGCGCTCGCGGCCTCCGGAGCCGACGTACGGTCGGCGCTGGTGTCGACACTCGGGTCCGAGGCCGTCGACGTGTTCTACGTGGTGGGTCCCGATGGCGAGCCGCTGTCAGCCGACCGGGCCCACGCCGTCGCGGTCGAGGTCAAGGCAGCGCTGCGTTGACTGGAGCGCGCTAGTCCTGTGCGTGCCCCGTTAGGCTGAGACCGTGTTCGCCACCCTCTCCGACCGTCTCGCCGCCACCTTCAAGAACCTGCGTGGCAAGGGGCGGCTGTCCGAGTCCGACATCGACGAGACCTGCCGCGAGATCCGGATCGCGCTGCTCGAGGCGGATGTCGCCCTCCCCGTGGTCCGCGGGTTCGTGGCTCGGGTCAAGGAGCGTGCGCTTGGGGCTGAGGTCTCGCAGGCGCTGAATCCGGCCCAGCAGGTCATCAAGATCGTCGACGACGAGCTGGTCGCGATCCTCGGCGGCGAGACCCGGCGGGTACGCCTCGCCAAGAACCCGCCGACCGTGATCATGCTGCTCGGTCTGCAGGGTGCGGGCAAGACCACGCTCGCCGGCAAGCTGGCGCTGTGGTTCCGTGAGCAGGGCCATGCGCCGCTGCTGGTCGCGGCCGACCTCCAGCGCCCGAACGCGGTGACCCAGCTGCAGGTCGTGGGCGAGCGCGCCGGCGTGTCGGTGTACGCGCCCCAGCCGGGCAACGGCGTCGGCGACCCGGTCCGGGTCTCGAAGGAGTCGATCGAGCACGCGAAGGCCAAGCTCTTCGACGTCGTGATCGTCGACACCGCCGGCCGGCTCGCGATCGATGACGAGCTCATGACGCAGGCGGCAGACATCCGTGCCGCGGTCGATCCCGACGAGGTCCTCCTGGTGGTGGACGCCATGATCGGGCAGGACTCGGTGGTCACCGCGCAGGCGTTCGCCGAGCGCGTCGGCTTCGACGGGGTGGTGCTCACCAAGCTCGACGGTGACGCCCGGGGTGGAGCCGCGCTGTCGATCGCCTCGTCGACCGGGCGTCCGGTGATGTTCGCCTCGAACGGCGAGAAGCTCGAGGACTTCGGCGTCTTCCATCCCGAGCGGATGGCCTCGCGGATCCTCGGCATGGGAGACGTGCTCACCCTGATCGAGCAGGCCGAGAAGGCGTTCGACGCCGACGAGTCGGCCGCAATGGCCGCCAAGCTCACCTCGGGCCGCGACTTCACCCTGGACGACTTCCTCAAGCAGATGCAGGCCGTACGCAAGATGGGGTCGCTGTCCAAGCTGCTGGGCCTCCTGCCGGGCATGGGGGAGATGCGCGAGCAGATCGAGAACATCGACGAGGGCGAGCTCGACCGGGTCTCCGCGATCATCCAGTCGATGACCCCGGCCGAGCGCAACGACCCGAAGATCCTCAACGGGTCACGGCGGGCCCGGATCGCCAAGGGGTCCGGCACCCAGGTCGCGGAGGTCAACGGGCTGGTCGAGCGCTTCGGCGAGGCTCGCAAGATGATGGCCTCGCTCGGTCGCATGGGCGGCATGGGCGGCATGGGGGGCATGGGGGGCGGCATGCCGGGGATGCCCGGGATGGGCGGCCACGGCAAGTCGGCCAAGCAGGTCAAGGCGGCCAAGAAGCCCAAGCGCGGCAGCGGCAACCCGGCCAAGCGCATCGAAGAGGAGCGCGCCGCGGCCCTGCGTCGTACCTCGGGCGGAGCTGCGGCCGGGACTGCCCTGGACAGCTTCGAGCTCCCCGCCGAGTTCAAGGACCTTCTCCCGCCCACCTGACTGCCGCCTCACCCTCTGCCGCCTCACCCTGGATCGCTGCAGACATCCGGGTCGTCAGGACAGCCAATTCGTCTGCAGCGATCGGGGTCTGGCACACTGGGCGCGCGTACATGGCACGCGCTGGGCCCTCTACCCCTGCGCGCCGTGTCCAACCGAGGAGCCGACCCCGCACCCCACGCGGCCCGGCGGCCCCTCATCCGTATATCGACTTCCAGGAGAAAACCCTCCCGTGGCAGTGAAGATCAAGCTCAAGCGCCTCGGCAAGATGCGCGCCCCGCAGTACCGGATCGTCATCGCGGACGCCCGCGCCAAGCGCGACGGTCGTGCGATCGAGGAGATCGGGCACTACCACCCCAAGGAGCACCCCTCGTTCATCGAGGTCGACTCCCCGCGCGTGCAGTACTGGCTCGGCGTCGGCGCACAGCCGACCGAGGCGGTCGCCGCGATCCTCAAGGTGACTGGCGACTGGCAGAAGTTCAAGGGCCTCCCGGGCGCCGAGGGGACCCTGCAGGTCGCCGCTCCCAAGGTCGACAAGCGGGCCGTCTTCGAGGCTGCAGCCAAGGAGTCCGCGGACGAGCCCAAGGCCGAGGCGATCACGCCGCGCGCCAAGAAGGCACCCAAGGTCGAGGAGAAGCCGGCTGAGCCGGTCGTCGAGCCTGCTGTCGAGGCACCCGTCGAGGTCGTGGCAGAGGTTTCGGCAGAGGTTCCGGCAGAGGTTCCGGCCGAGGTTCCGGCAGAGGCCGAGGTTGCAGCTGAGGCGGAGTCCCCGGCTGAGGCGGAGTCCCCGGCCGAGGGTGCCGACGCGACTGAGCCCGAGCTCCCCTGATGGACGACGAGGCTCTTGAGCACCTGGTCAAGGGGATCGTCGAGCACCCTGACGACGTCACCGTGCGTCCGCGGACGTTGCGCCGCGGCCGGGTCCTGGAGGTCCGGGTCCACCCGGACGACCTCGGCAAGGTCATCGGCCGCGCCGGTCGTACCGCCAAGGCCCTGCGTACCGTCGTCGGTGCCCTGACCCCCGGACACGGCGTACGGATCGATTTCGTCGACGTCGACGAGGTGCGCTGACTTTTGATGGTGCGCTGAGCTCGATGCTCCTGGTCGTCGGCCGGATCGGTCGTGCTCACGGGCTCCGCGGCGAGGTCCTCGTCGACGTGCGTACCGATGAGCCGGAGCGTCGGCTGGCGCCGGGAGCCGTCCTCGTGACGGACCCCGGCACCGCCGGGCCGCTCACTATCGCGACCGGACGGGTCCACAGCGGCCGACTGCTGCTGCACTTCAGCGGGGTGTCCGACCGGACCGGGGCCGAGGCCCTGCGCGGTGTGCTCCTGCTCGCCGAGATCGACCCGGACGTCCTGCCCGACGACGACGACGAGTGGTACGACCACCAGCTCGTCGGTCTCGACGTCGTGGCGATCGACGGAGCCGTCGTGGGCGAGGTACGCGAAGTACTGCACCTGCCCGGCCACGACGTCCTGGCGGTCACCCGCCCCGACGGTACCGAGGCCCTGGTCCCCTTCGTGACCGAGATCGTCCCGGCGGTCGACATCGCCGCGAACCGGCTGATCGTGACCCCGCCGCCGGGCCTGCTGGAGCCCCTGACTGATGCGGACGACGGCGCTGGCGAAGACGACGGCGACGACGTGTCGGGCGAGTGACGGCGTGCGCATCGACGTCGTCACCATCTTCCCCGAGTACCTCGACCCGCTGCGCCTTTCGCTGATCGGCAAGGCCCGCGAGGGTGGGCTCCTCGACGTACACGTCCACGACCTGCGTGAGCACACGACCGACCGGCACCGGACCGTCGACGACACGCCCTACGGCGGCGGCGCCGGGATGGTGCTGGGCCCGGCGGCCTGGGGGGCGGCGCTCGACGCGCTGCTTGCTGACCCCGCTGCCGGTCCGGCTGCCAGACCCCGCTTGATCGTCCCGACCCCCGGTGGACGCCCGTTCACCCAGGCGTACGCGACCGAGCTCGGCGCCGAGCCGTGGCTGGCCTTCGCGTGCGGGCGCTACGAGGGCATCGACCGCCGAGTCCTCGACGAGGCTGCGGAGATCATGGCCGTCGACGAAGTATCGCTCGGTGACTACGTCCTCGGTGGCGGTGAGGTGGCCGTGCTCGTCATCGTCGAGGCCGTCGCCCGGCTGTTGCCGGGCGTGATCGGCAACGTCGAGTCGCTGACGGAGGAGTCGCACACGGCCGGCCTGCTGGAGTACCCGGTCTACACCAAGCCTGCGCAGTGGCGCGGGCGGGACGTCCCGGCGGTGCTGCTCTCGGGGAATCACGGCGCGATCGCCCGCTGGCGACGGGACGAGTCCTTGCTGCGCACGCTCCGGGTCCGCCCCGACCTGATCCACGCGCTCGACCCCGGGGGCTGCGACCGGGCCGACCTGGCTCTCCTGGCGTCCCAGGGCTGGACGGTGGGCGCGGACGGCCGGTTTTCGCCCGCCGAGCCTGCTGTGTCAGACTAGGCGGGCCGGACGCGGCGGTGCTCTGCCACAGGGGAGCCCTACGCACGCGGCCGACCGCTCCACCTGACCCACCAGCTCATCCCAGCCGTACCCCCATTCGCGTACCCACGCCGTGGGTGACCTGTGGCACCTGCAGGAAGAGACCAGCCATGAACACCCTTGACTTCCTCGACGCCGGATCGTTGCGCTCGGACCTCCCGGCGTTCCGGCCGGGCGACACGCTCAAAGTCCACGTCCGGGTGGTGGAGGGCAACAAGTCCCGGATCCAGGTGTTCCAGGGTGTGGTCATCCGCCTGCAGGGTGCCGGAGTACGCGAGACCTTCACCGTCCGCAAGGTGAGCTACGGCGTCGGGGTCGAGCGCACCTTCCCGCTGCACACCCCGGTGATCGAAAAGGTTGAGGTCGTCACCCGAGGCGACGTACGCCGGGCCAAGCTGTACTACCTCCGCGAGCTGCGCGGCAAGAAGGCCCGCATCAAGGAGAAGCGCGAGAACACGCCCTCCGGGCGCTGACCGACGCGAGGAGCCGGTGGTGTCGAGTCCGCCGGCGGTGAAGGCCAAGCAGCCCGTTCCGCAGGGGTCGATCTGGAAAGAACTGCCGGTGCTGATCGTCATCGCGATCGGGCTGGCGATCTTGCTGAAGACGTTCCTGGTGCAGGCGTTCTTCATCCCGTCCGGGTCGATGGAGAACACCCTGCAGGTCGGTGACCGGGTGATGGTCAACAAGGTCGTCTACCACGTGCGCGACATCAAGCGCGGCGACGTCGTGGTCTTCAACGGGCTGGACTCGTGGACTCCCGAGGTGACGATCGCAGCTCCCTCGAACCCGGTGGCCAAGGCGCTGGGCTGGTTGGGGAGCCTGGTCGGCTTCGCCCCTCCCTCCGAGACCGACTTCATCAAGCGGGTCGTGGGCATCCCCGGCGATCACGTGGCGTGCTGCGACACCAAGGGTCGAGTGACGGTCAACGGGGTGGCCCTGACAGAGCCGTACCTGTACCCGGGGAACGTTCCGTCCAACACCACGTTCGCCATCACCGTGCCGTCCGGGCGGCTGTGGGTGATGGGAGACCACCGCGCCGACTCGTACGACTCGCGGGGTCACATCACCGACCCCGGTGGCGGCACCATCCCGGAGGACAAGGTCATCGGTCGCGCGTTCGTCCTCATGTGGCCGGTCAGCCACTGGGGATGGTTGTCCAACCCGTCGACGTACGACCAGCCCGGGTTCAGCAAGTCCGCAGCCGGGCTCGACTCTGGGCTGACCAGCCCGCTGGCGCTCGGGTTCCTCGGCGGGCTGCCGATCGTG
>JANYIP010000393.1 GCA_025361995.1 Streptomycetales bacterium
CTCAGGACTGCTCCTGGCGGCGACACCCTGACGGTCGATGTCACCCTCGCCTGACCGTCGTACACCGGACGCACCCGTACTCGCTGCCCCCATCCTGTTGATCATGGAGTTGTGGCCCGAGTGCTGACCCTGGCCGTGCCCGTACGACACGGTCTGCCACCCGCTGCGCGTCCCGAACCGGGCCGACCCGGCTGATGTCGAGACCGCAGGGCGAGCCTTCCGGCTGACAGCCGACACCGCCTTGTCGACCGTCTTGGCAGGATCGGCGGTCTTGGCCGAGTCGGACTTGTTCGCGGGGTCGCCGCACCGCCAGGCACCATCCGGGCGGCCCACGTGGTGCCCCCGTCCCAGAACGTGCCCGAGGAACAGCTCACCGCGTGCGCTCGCCGCGTCGACTGCCGTCCAGACTGCGGCCTTCGTCGTCGCAGCCGCGACTGCGGACTTGAGCGCCACGAGCGTGGCGCTCTCCTGGGTGAGCTTGGCTGTGATGTCTGCCTTCCGCTGTGCAGACAGCTGGGTACTCGCGCTCACCATCGCCTGGACCTTGTCGACCCACGCCAGCCGGGCGTCGATCTGCCGCGTGATCCACGCCTGCAGATCAGCAACGGTGACGGACGCGCCTGCCACCTGGCCGGTGCCAGCCGGGGCGGACGTCCCGGTCGCGGTAGCGAGCGCGGGACCGGCGAGGCCAAGACTGAGCAGGGTCGCGCTAGTGACTGCAGTGGCGAGCTTGGTACTGCGCTTCATCGAGATTCCTCCTGGCAACGCGAATGTTGCGTCGGACCTGTCCACGCTGCCCGCAGTGAAGGTGCCCAAACCGGCATATCGGGCAGTTCACCCAGGCGAGGGCGCGATTAGGCCGAACGGGTGACGCGGGGTACGCGTGCCGAATCGATCAAGTCCGGAGGCGAACACGTCGATCCCGTGCTGAGTCTCTCTAGCGACGGGGTCAGCGATGGACAACGGCAAATACGGACCACCGACCGGCTCACCGGCATCGGGGAACGACCGCTTTGGCTACTTCGGGGGTACCCCGACGCCCGGCGCACCGAACCAGCCGAGCACGTTCGGCGTGCCTGCGGTCCCTTCTGCCGATCAGTTCGGCGGCCCACCTCCGAGCCAGTTCGGCGGCCCTCCGCCGGGCCAGTTCGGCGGCCCCACAGACACCATGGTTCAACCGTACGCAGGGCAGCCCCCGCAGGGACGTTCGGGACGGTCGACCACCTCGCGCTGGATCGGCGGCGTGCTGGCGGCCGTCGTAGTCATCGGTGGCGGGTTCTTCGGCTGGAACGTGTACCAGCGCTCCCGACCGGTGACGCTGCCGGCGACCTTCGGCGGCCAGCCCTTGGACATTGAACCCGCCGCTCAGACCGTCGACCAGTCGATGCTGGCGAGCATGCGCACCGGGAACCCCGGCATCAAGATGGACGCGAAGATCTACGGAACGGGAACTCTGCGCGACGGGATCATCCTCGGCGTCGCTCGCGGTCACGACGACCTGTCGAATGACCTGCACGGTCAGGGTCTGGGGACACCCTTCGTCCTGGGAAACAACACCTGCGCGCAGGCGACCACCGGCGTCCCCTACACCTTGTGCATACGTACGTCGGCGAACCTCACCGTCGTGGTGGCGACGCTGTCCGGCGCTGCAACCCAGACCTCCGCGCTGGTCGACCAGGCCTGGGGTCAGTCCTGAGCTGCTGGACCCAGCCGCAGCTCAGGCCGACTTCTCGCGGCGCTCCCGCTTGGGTGTGTCGCGAGGGACCAGCGTCGGGTTCACGTGCTCGAGGACGACCTCGCGGCTGATGAGGACCCGGGCCACGTCCTTGCGGGACGGCACCTCGTACATCACCGACAGGAGGACCTCCTCCATGATGGCGCGCAAGCCGCGGGCGCCGGTGCCCCGCAGGATCGCCAGATCGGCGATGGCCTCGAGCGCGTCGTCGCCGAAGTCGAGCTCCACACCGTCGAGCTCGAAGAGCCGCTTGTACTGCCGGATCAGCGCGTTCTTCGGCTCGGTGAGGATCCTGATCAGCGCCGTGCGGTCGAGGTTGTGGACGCTGGTCAGCACCGGCAGCCGACCGATGAACTCCGGGATCATCCCGAACTTCAGCAGGTCCTCGGGCATCACGTCGGCGAAGGTGTCCGCGGCCTCGAGCTCAGCCTTGGAGTGAAG
>JANYIP010000015.1 GCA_025361995.1 Streptomycetales bacterium
GAACCAGCTCACCCTGGCCGACGGCCTGGACGCCGGGGCCGGCGACCGGGTCGTCACCCGCCGCAACAACCGCCGCCTACGCACCGACCACGGGCACGTCCACAACGGCGACCTGTGGACGGTCGCAGACGTCCACCCGGACGGGTCACTGCTGGTCATCCCCGAACCCGGTCACCACACCGGACGCGACGACGCCACCGCCGTAGCCGACATTGCCGACGGGACGGCGCCGGTGCCGATCCACCTGCCCGCCCGGTACGTCCGCGACCACGTCGAGCTCGGCTACGCCACCACGATCCACCGCGCCCAAGGAATCACCACCGACGAAACCCACCTCGTCGTCGGCCCCGACACCACCCGAGAAGCCCTCTACGTCGGGATGAGCCGAGGACGGGCAGCCAACCACGTCTACGTCACCACCGACACGCCCACCGACAGCGACGAGCACGCCTACCCCAGCGGGACACCGCGCACCGGGCGGCAGATCCTCGAACAGGTCCTCGCCGCCAGCGGCCGAGAACTCTCAGCCACCGCGACCTGGCACCAAGCCCGGCCAGCCGGCAACCCGACCACCGAACTGTGGCAACGACTCCTCGCCGGGCTTCGTCCACAGGCATCCAGCCGTCCACAGATCGCCCCTACACGGTTGACCAGCCGCTACCCCACACGTCCCGATGGCAGAGCCATCGGCGACTAGCCAGGCACGTCCAGGCGAATCCACCACCGAACGAAGGAGAACCAAGATGTACGAGACCAGTCCCAACGAGCCCTCCGCTGACACCGTCGTCCGCCTGCCCAGCGGGCGCGGCCCGTTGCCAGAACCAGAGCGGAACGTGCGTCTGCTGCTCTCTGTGGAGGAAGCCGCCCAACGACTTCACATCGGGCGCTCGACCGTCTACACGCTCGTCGCCGAGAACCAGCTCGAGTCAGTCAAGATCGGCAAACTCCGCCGGATACCTGCCCAGGCCCTGGAGGACTACGTGGCAACCCTCAGGCACATCGACCCGATGGGGGCATGAGCGAGGTGTCCGACGGCCGGCGCAAGTCCAGGGCCTCCGGCGAAGGCAGTCTGCTGTTCAACGAAGAGGACGGCCGCTGGCATGGCTGGGTCGACATGGGTATCGGGGTTGGTGGCAAACGCGACCGACGCCACGTCGCTGCCCCCAACCAGGCCGACGTGGTGAAGAAGATGCGTGCTCTCGCGACCGCGCGGGACGCCGGAGCTGTGCCCACGGCAGACCGGAGCCCAACTCTCGCCGAGTGGTTGGCCTACTTCCTGGACAACATCGCCGCGCGCCGCGTTCGCCCTTCCACCCTGGCCTCGTATCGCTGGATAGTGGACAAGCGCGTAGTGCCGCTCCTTGGCCATCACCGACTGGATCGCCTGCAGCCCGAACACATCGAGGCTCTCTACACAGCTCTTCTGGACGACGGACTGTCGCCGTCGTCCGTCCTCCACGTGCACCGGGTGCTTTCCCGCGCGCTCAAGATCGCCTGGCAGCGCGGCCGAATCGCCCGCAACGTCTGCCAGTTCGTCGATGCGCCGTCGGTGTCGAAGGTCGAGATCGAGCCGCTGAGTCAGGCCGAGGCGCGGGCGATCCTCGAGACATCCAAGAGCCACCGCAATGCCGCACGCTGGTCGGTGGCGTTGGCCCTGGGTCTGCGCCAAGGTGAAGCTCTCGGCCTGGGGTGGAGCGACGTCGACCTAGGGCAAGCATCCATCCGGGTCCGCCGCGCACTACAGCGACAAGTCGCCCAACACGGCTGCGGCGGTACCTGCGGGCGGAAGCGCGGAGGGGACTGCCCTAAGCGCGTCGGCGGCGGGCTTGTCCTCGTGCAGCCAAAGTCAGCGGCCGGTCGACGTTCGGTGGCGCTCCCGCCCCAACTCGTCGATGCCCTGGCGACCAGGCGAGCGGAGCAAGACGAAGAGCGCAAGCTGGCTGCCTCGGACTGGGTGGAGACCGGGCTCGTCTTCACCCGCGAGAACGGGGCGGCGATCGACCCGAAGCTGGACTACCTGGCTTGGAAGGCGCTCCTTGCAGAAGCCGGAGTCAGGGACGCGCGGCTCCACGACGCCCGGCACACCGCAGCGACGGTCATGCTCACCATGGGAGTACCGGCCCGGGTCGTGATGCAGATCCTCGGACACAGCCAGATCAGCCTGACGCTCGGCACCTACAGCCACGTCGCACCGGAGCTGTCCACCGAAGCCGCCGCTCGGGTCGGCCGCGCACTCTGGGAGTAAGACGTGGACGCCGACGCCGACGGACGCTGTACCTCAATGGCACACATTCTGGCACACAGATCAACTTCGGATGGATCTTGAAACCGACGTTTCCGCAGATCAACCGCATGATCAGGTGGAGCCGCCTCAGGGAGTCGAACCCTGGACCTACGCATTACGAGTGCGTCGCTCTGCCGACTGAGCTAAGGCGGCGGACCTCGCGATGACGCCGAGGCACGAGCGCAGAGTCTACATGCGGGACGACACGGCCCCGGTCAGTGGCAGACCGTGCCCTTGGCCGGGACGACGCCCGACACCAGGTACGCCTGGACGGCCGAGTCGATGCAGACCGAGCCCCGCTCGTACGCGGTGTGACCGTCGCCGACGCGGGTCAGCAGGACGCCGGACGAGAGCTCGGAGGCCATGTTGACGGCCCACTGGTACGGCGTGGCCGGGTCCCGCGTCGTACCCAGCACGAGGATCGGCGCAGCCCCGACCGCGTGGAGCGGACCCGGGACGGTCGTCGACTGGACCGGCCAGACCGAGCACGGGGCGTCGTCCCAGGCGAAGTACGCGCCCAGCAGCGGCGAGGTCTTCGCATAGTCGACTGCCATCGCCTCGTAGTCGGCGACGGTCGAGTGGTCGGGCCGGTCGAGGCAGTTGATGGCGTAGTTGGCGGCAATCTCGTTGGTGGCGTAGTGCCCGTGGACGTCGCGGTCGTTGTACTGGTCCGCGATGGACAGCAGGATGTCGCCGTTGCCGCTGTTGGCCGCGGTCAGCGCCTGCCGCAGCACGGACCAGCTCTGCCGGTCGTACAGCGGGAAGAGCAGGCCGAGGACGACGAGCGCCTGGGTGACCGGGCGTCCGCTGCTGCTGTGCAGGGGGTGGGCGTCGGCTCCGTCGAGGAGCGACTGGAGCTTGGCCTCGCCGGCGGCGACGGTGGGGCCGACCGGGCACTTGGGGATCGCGACGCAGTTGGCGAGGAAGGCATTGAGGGCGGTGACGAAACCGCCGAGCTGGCCGCGGGACATGTCCGCGGCGGTCAGCGCGGGGTCGAGCGCGCCGTCGAGGACCATCCGCCCGACCTTGCTCGGGAACTCGTTGGCGTACATGGCACCGAGGAAGGTCCCGTACGAGCCGCCGTAGAAGTGCAGCTGCGCGTCGCCCATGACGGCGCGGATGACGTCCATGTCGCGGGCGGCGTCGGCGGTGCCGATGTGCGGGAGCAGCGTCGCGGAGCGCGCCTCGCAGCCGTCGGCGAGCTGCTTGCTGATCGCGATGAGCCCCTGCTCCTCGGCGGGTGTGACGGGCGAGCCGTCGTACGAGACGAGGGCGTCCATCTGCTTGTCGCTGATGCACTGGACGGGAGTGCTCCGCCCGACACCGCGCGGGTCGAACCCGACGAGGTCGTAGTGCGCCCGGATCGACTTGCTGAACCCGGCCACGTCACCGCGCACCCAGTCGACGCCGGAGACCCCTGGACCCCCCGGGTTGATGAGCAGGGCGCCGATGCGGTGGCTCGGGTCGGTGGCCGGCAACCGGATGAGGGCGAGGGAGATCTCGGCGCCGTCGGGGGCCGCGTAGTCGAGCGGCACCTTGATCATCGTGCACTGGAAGCCGTCCTGGCAGCCCTTCCAGGTCGGCCGCTGGGCATAGAAGCGACCGAGGTCCGGGGTGGGTGCGACGGTGGCACCGGGCTGCGGCTTGGGCGGGGGTACGACGACGGACGGCGTAGCCGTGCAGGCTGCGAGGACCAGGGCGAGGGTCACCGCGACCGCACAAGCGCGCAGTGGTCGGGTCGGGAGGGACGGGCGCACGCGGGACCTCGAGGTCCTTCAGTCGACGGGGTTGGACCCGTCCAGGCTCTCACGCGACGTCTCGTACGCCTGCCGTGACCCGCAGACGCTGGCCTTGGCGCAGACCTTGCGACGACCGTCGGCACCGCGTACGTAGACCTGGTCGGCCGGGACGTTGTAGCCGATGACGCGGGCCGGGCCGTCGTCGGTGTCGACGAACTCCCCGACCTCGGGAGTGGTCGCCTTGAAGTCCTGGTAGAGCGGGTGCTCGTACTTCAGGCAGCACATCAGCCGCCCGCAGGCCCCAGAGATCCGCAGCGGGTTGGGCGGCAGGTCCTGGTCCTTGGCCATCCGTACGCTGACCGGCTCGAAGTCCTTGAGGAAGGTCGAGCAGCAGGTGTCACGGCCGCAAGACCCGATCCCACCCAGGACGCGAGCCTCGTCGCGGGCGCTGAGCTGGCGCAGCTCGATCCGGCAGCCGAGGGTGCGGGCGAGGTCTCGGACGAGCCGGCGGAAGTCGACCCGGGCCGGCGCCGTGAAGTAGATGGTGGCGACTTCGTCGGTGTCGTCCCAGTCGACAGCACCGATCTTGAGGGGCAGCTCGTTGATCCTCGCGAGGCGGCGGGCCGCCATGAGGATGCGGGCGCGGTGCTTGCGGTTGCGCTCGTTGCGGGCCACGTGCTCGTCGGTGGCCGGGCCCGCGCAGACCGGGAGGCCGCCGATGTCCTCGCTGACGTACGACGGCGCCCAGATGGTCTCGGCGACCTCGGCGCCCCGGGTGGTCGGGAAGAGGACGAGGTCGCCGACGTGCGGTTCGTGGCCGCCGGGGTCGAGGTAGTACAGCCGTCCGTGGCGCTCGAACGCCACCGCCATGACCATGCCCACGACGACGAGGCTAACCCCGTCGTACGGTGAGGGGGTGAGCGAACGCAGAGGACTGGCCGTGGGGCGCGAGGTGGTGGCTGCCTGGCAGACGCTGCGCTCGCGGACGCCGGACCCGGTGCGCGCCTATCAGCGGGCTGTCGTCCGTCATCGGCAGCGGGTCGGGCAGCTCCGTACGGCTCTCTTCGCGGGAGCCGTGGCGTCGGTGGCGACGCTGGTCGCTGCGGTGGCCGGCGGGCACTGGTGGTGGCTGGTCGGGACGGCCGGTGGGTTGTGGTTCAGCGGCACGGTGGCCGTACGCCTGCGTGGGGCGCAGGAACCGGAGCCGCCTCCGCCGCCCGGGGCGATGCGGTTGCTGCGGGTCCAGGACAACCTGCGCCAGCTGATCCCGGCAGTCGAGTACCTGCACCCGTCAGCTGGGCTCGAGCTGCGCCGGGCTGTCGACCAGGCAGCGCCGCTGCTGGACCAGCAGTCGCGGCGCCTGGCCGTGCTGGACGCGCTGCGGGCGTCGATGGCGGGGACCGGGGCTGGGGTCGCGGCCGAGACTGCGGCCCGCGAGGTGGAGGCACGGCTCGCACGCGGGGTCGATGCCTACGAGGCGCTGCTGG
>JANYIP010000017.1 GCA_025361995.1 Streptomycetales bacterium
ACACCGACGGCCGCGGCCGGACGCCCCTGGACCCCAAACAGCCCCTGACCTGCGACGATACGGATTGCAACGGACCATCGTGACACCGCCTGGACACGCTCAGCCGGAGTTCAAATCCCGCCCCCGGCGTCCATCCCCGGAGGATGGAGGACCTTGTTCTCGCCCAGGCGCCTCTCGTGGACGACGCCTCGCTAGATCACGCTGAGCTGCGGACGTCGGGCCGAGCGTAGGAGACAAGATTTGGGACAGATCCAGTTGGGTTCAAGTTGGGTTCAAGTTGGGTTCGGACGAGCGGTCAACCTCGGCTACGTGCTGGTAGCCAAGAGTCTGAGAGCCGTTGTGCAGCAACACATTCTGGGCCTAGTCAGGCGGGCCTGGCACGTCTTGAAATGATTCCGAGGCGACTCGGAATCCGGGGATGGCGTGGTTCGAGGCCGGCCACGATCGGCTGGTGACGGTTTCGCGTGGCTATATCGCGATGATGTTGAAACGTCTGCCGACCGCCCCGGCAAGTGCCTCGATGTCCCGCTGATCACTGGTGACGACCGCATCGCCTCGCCGTAGGGCTCCGGCGGCAACGCTGGCGTCGACCACGTCGGTGGTGTTCGAACGGGCGAGCAGCTGGCCGACCACCCGGGCTCCCGGCTCGTCCAGTGCCTCGATCACACAACCGTCGAGGATCCGCGAGAGCAGCGGCTGCGGACCGCCGCGCCATGCCTGAGCCAGCGTGGCCGCGGGGACCGTGGGCGTGTGGAGGCGTTCCAGCGCCCGCCGGTGCAACGCCCACATGCGCCGGTCGTTGGCCTCCGCTGCCAACAGCGCGCCGGTGTCGTAAGTCAGACCGGTCATGCGCGCGCCTGGCGCGACCTCGTCGTCTGCTTCGCCGTGTGCTTCGGCGGCTTCAGGCGCGGCTCGGCAATCCTCAAGTCGACCAAACCGGCGGCTTCCAGCATCCGATCCGCCTCAGCCAACTCGGTGGCACTGAACACGCCGTGCTCGGCCTCGTACGCCGCAACGGCCGCCAACCCGCGCTCACGGCGCAGGTACAACGCGAGCGCATCGTTGACCACCGGCGACACCGGACCGGCGCCGACCTCGCGCTGCAGGTCATCCCACAAGGCGGAATCGAACGACACTGACCGCTTCACCACTCCCATGACCCTATGGTACGACCGGCGGTACCACCGGTCAATCGCGTGCGGGCTTGGGTGCTTACCCCGTGCCCTCCCCCGGGGTGAGGAAATCCGGATCCATCGAGTGCTCAGCGACGAGGCCGCGGATCCCGATCTGGCGGAGGTGGTCGAAGAACCGTCCGATCTCTTCCGCTTGAGCGTCGACGCCGTCGGCGTACTCATCCAGCAGAGCCAGCAACATCTCTTTGCGCCGCCGGCGGTAGTCGCCAATGGCGTGCTGGGTCGGTGCGCCGTAGACCCGTTCTAGGCCAACGTCGTCCGAGTCTGGCTCGGGCAGCCTTAGCTCTCGGAATCGTTCGTACAGAATCTCCAGCTGGTCTTCTCGGCCAAGCGCCAACACGTAGAGCTCGTTCACGAAGTCCGAGGTCCCTGCCAGTCTGCGGTTGTCGTCGGGCGGTGGCAGGAAGAACCACAACAACGGCACGTCGAAGCCGCATGCGAACGCGAGGATCTCCTGAGCGTCGAACTCTCGTCGGCGCTCTCCGGAGAACGCGCCCTCGATCGCCGAGATGCTCGCCTGGCGGAGCCGTTGGCCCAGAAAGGGTTCGAGGCGGATGGCGGCCTCCTCCTGAGTCAGCCCGCGTAGTTCCCTGGCTCGGCGGAAGTTGTAGGCGACGACCTGGTTGAGATCGGCGGCGTCCGGCGGTGCCGCCTCAGGTGCGCTCTGCACGGTCGCAGTTCGTTTGGTTCTGGCCACTTCCCCATCGTACATGTCCTGGGTGTTGTCGGCTCACTTGCCGTAGACCATGTAGTGATATCGTCGGTGGGTGATCTAGCCACCGCCTACCGGTGATACCCGGGCGACGCCGCCGGAAGGAAAATAGCCATGGCTCTACTGACCGTCGACCAAGCTGCCGACCGCTTGTCCACCAAGCCGCGATTCATCCGCAGGCTCATCGCCGAACGCCGGATTCCCTACGTCAAGATCGGGGCGCACGTGCGCATCGACGACCGTGACGTCGACGCGTTCATCGAGGCAGGCCGGATCACACCGTTGCCAACACGGGCTGGCGGTCCGGCCGTCGGAACGGCACGCTGAGGCGAAGCCGAGGAGGCGTGATCCATGGCACACATCGAGGACCGCTGGGAGAAGAACGTCAACGGCCAGCGACTGCGGACGGCCCGCTTCGGCCAGGGGAATCGCTGGCGCGCCCGGTACCTCGATCCGCAGGGGCGCGAGCGGTCGAGGACGTTCGCGCGCAAGCTCGACGCGACGCGGTTTCTCACCACGGTCGAGAGCGACAAGATGCATGGCGCCTACATCGATCCGGATGCCGGCAACGTCACTCTTGAGGCCTACTTCGCCGACTGGGCGAGTCGGCAGCTATGGGAGACCGGCACGCGCAGGGCCATGGGCCTCGCACTCCGCAGCTCATCCCTCGGCGGGATGCCATTGGGGAAGCTCCGCCGCTCACACATTGAGACGTGGATCAAGCGCATGTCCGCCGACGGCCTAGCGCCAGGGACGGTCAAGACGCGGGTCAACAACGTCCGCGCGGTCCTGCGGGCAGCAGTTCGAGACCGGGCGATTGCCGCCGATCCCAGCGACAACGTGGTTCTTCCCCGCGATCGTCGGCGCGAGGCAGCCATGGTTCTCCCGACCGCCGAACAAATTGCGTCGGTCATGGCCGCGGCTGAGCCCCGGTTCGAAGCATTCGTCGCCCTAGCCGCGTTTGCTGGGCTGCGCCTCGGCGAAGCAGCCGGACTTCAAGTCGGTGACCTCAACTTCCTCAGCCGGTCACTGGACGTGCGTCGCCAGGTGCAGCGCGGCGATGCTGGCGCCCTCGAGATCCGAGCCCCCAAATACGGTAGCGAACGCACGGTCTTTCTCGCCGACGGCCTCCTGGAGCTGCTCTCCCGGCACATCGCCACCCACCGAATTGGCGACGATCCTCGCCGGTGGCTGTTCGAGGCCAGCCCGGGCCTCCCCCCGCACCAGAACACGGTGGGCCATCAATGGCGCCGAGCTTGCCGCGGGGCTGGTGTCACTGGAGTGACCTTGCACGACCTCCGCCACTTCTACGCGTCCGGGCTAATCGCGGCCGGCTGCGACGTAGTGACCGTGCAACGGGCGCTCGGGCACGCGAAGGCGACGACGACGCTGAACACCTACGCACACCTGTGGCCGTCAGCGGAAGACCGCACCCGACAGGCGGCCGGAGAGTTGTTCGCCGCCACACTCGGCAAAATCTCTGACGGCCCAGTGACGGCCCAGAAGGGGCGACACCCCCTCTGACCTGCGGAAACGTCCCGATTCAGACGTTGAAGCGGAACTCGACCACGTCGCCGTCGGCCATCACATAGTCCTTGCCCTCGATCCGTACCTTGCCGCGAGCCTTCGCCTCGGCCATCGAGCCGGTCGCGACCAGGTCGCCGAACGACACCACCTCGGCCTTGATGAACCCCCGCTGGAAGTCCGTGTGGATGACCCCGGCCGCCATCGGTGCCGTGTCCCCCTTGTGAATCGTCCAGGCACGAGCCTCCTTGGGCCCGGCCGTGAGGTACGTCTGCAGCCCGAGCGTGTCGAAGCCGACCCGGGCGAGCAACGACAGGCCGGACTCTTGCTGGCCCAGCGACTGCAGGAGCTCCAGCGCCTCGTCGTCCGCCAGCTCGACCAGCTCGGACTCGATCTTGGCATCGAGGAAGATCGCCTCGGCCGGCGCGACCAGCGCGCGCAGCTCCTCCTTGACCGCGTCGTTGCCCAGCTCGGACTCGTCCAGGTTGAAGACGTAGAGGAAGGGCTTGGCGGTGAGCAGGTGGAGTTCGGCTAGCGGCTCGAGGTCCTGCCCCGAGGCGAAGAGCGTCGTGCCGCCGTCGAGGAGCTCCTTGGCCCGCTCGACAGCAGCGAGGACGGCGGCCCGGTCCTTGTTCATCCGCGCCTCCTTCTGCAGCCGGGGCAACGACTTCTCGATCGTCTGCAGGTCGGCGAGGATCAGCTCGGTGTTGATGGTCTCCATGTCGTCCTTGGGCGACACCCGGCCGTCGACGTGCACGACATCGGGGTCGTCGAACGCGCGGATGACCTGGCAGATCGCGTCGGACTCGCGGATGTTCGCGAGGAACTTGTTGCCCAGCCCTTGGCCTTCGGATGCTCCCTTGACGATGCCGGCGATATCGACGAAAGACACTGCGGCAGGCAGGATCTTGGCCGACCCGAAGATCTTCGCGAGGACGTCCAGACGACCATCGGGTACGCCCACGACGCCCACATTGGGCTCGATGGTGGCGAACGGGTAGTTGGCCGCGAGGACGTCGTTCTTGGTCAGGGCGTTGAACAGCGTGCTCTTGCCGACGTTGGGCAGGCCGACGATGCCGATGCTGAGGCTCACCGGGTCGAGGCTACCGAGGACCCGGCTACG
>JANYIP010000053.1 GCA_025361995.1 Streptomycetales bacterium
CAGCCGGGCGACCGAGCCGTTGTACGGGACCGGCACCGCCCGCCCGGCTGGGACCACGTAGTGCGGGAGCGCATCGTCGTCGTCCGCCGGCGCGAGCACCGAGACGTCGTGACCGAGCCGGATCAGCTCGGTGGCCAGATCGCGGACGTGCGACTGGACGCCTCCGGGGACGTCGAAGGAGTACGGGCAGACCAGGCCTATCCGCATCGCAGGCCCGGCCGCAGGTGACGGGCGCACGCGGTCATCGGTCGCTCAGCCACAGCCGCTGGAGCATGTGCCAGTCCTGCGGGTGCTCGGCGATCCCGCTGGCGAAGACGTCGGCGCAGGTCTGGGTCATCGCTGCCACTTTCTCAGACCGCGAGCCCTGAGCCGGTACCTCGACACGCTCATGGATGCGGATGTGCGTGAAGCCGCCGTCGAACCAGAGCGTCGCTGGCATGAGGACAGCGCCGGTGGCTACCGCGATCGCGGCCGGCCCCGGCGGCATCGACGTGGGCTCCCCGAAGAAGGTCACCGGGACGCCGTTCTCGGACAGGTCGCGGTCCCCGACCAGGCAGATCAGCGAGCCTTCGCGGGCCCGCTGCAGGAGGGTACGGAACGGCGACGCGCCGCCGGTGAGCGGCAGCACCTCCATGCCGAGCGAGCGCCGGTAGTCGAGGAAACGTTCGTACAGCTTCTCGGGCTTGAGCCGCTCCGCGACCGTCGTCAGCGGCGAGTGCTCGAGCGAGACCCAGGCGCCGCCGTGGTCCCAGTTGGCCATGTGCGGCAGCGTCAGCACGACCCCGTTGCCTTGGGCCAGCGCCTCGACCAGCCGGTCCTCGCCGTCGCAACGGACCGTCGAGACGATCTCCTGCGGGGTCAGGTCCGGGAGGCGGAACACCTCGCACCAGTAGCGCTGGTAGGACCGCATCGACTCCCTGGAGAGCTCACGGAGCTCGCGGGTGGAGGCGTCCGGTACCACCCGACGCAGGTTCTTCTCGAGCTGCTGGACCGACCGGCCGTGCCGCAGCCACGCCTGGTCCGCGATGCCCCGGAACGTCGCGCGGGCCACCGGTCCGGGCATCTTGCGAACGGTGCCCCAGCCCACCGCGTACGCCAGGTCGGCGATCTCGTCCTTCATGCCGCCCCGTCCGTGGTCGCCGGCGCCTCCTGGCTCGCCCGCACCTGGCGGCGCACCTCGAGCATCCGCTGACCGACCGTGATGACGGTGGCGACGGCGAGCACCCACAGGCCCACGGCCTGGAGCCAGCGCACCCCGAAGAGCCCGCTCAACCCCGTGGTCGCGAGGACGGTCACCAGGCGCTCGCTGCGCTCGGCGATGCCCACGTTCGCCGTCAGCCCCAGACCTTCGGCCCGTGCCTTGGCGTACGAGACGACCGCGCCACCGATCAGGCAGACCAGCGTGACCCCGGCCAGCCAGGGGTCGTGGCCGCGGCCGGCGAACCACAGCAGGAGCGCGCCGAAGACCGAGGCGTCCGCCACCCGGTCGAGCGTCGAGTCCAGGAAAGCTCCCCAGCGGCTGGACCGCCCGGACAGCCGTGCCATCGTCCCGTCGAGGGTGTCCGAGAAGACGAAGGCCGCGATGACCAGCGTGCCGACGAGGAACTCGCCACGGGGGTAGAAGGCGAACGCACCGGCAGCAACCCCCACTGTCCCCAGCCAGGTGATCACGTCAGGACTGACGCCCATGGCCAGCAGGGCGCGGGCGAGGGGCGTGAAGAGCCGGTTGAAGAAGGCCTTGGCGTACCGGGCGAGCATGGTCGTCTTCCGTGCGGAGGGCTGCGCCGGGTGGACACCCGTGAGCGGCCGCCAGCCTACCGACCCCGCAGGCTTGTGCCGGGGACGCCCGCGAGGAAGGCTGGCGACCTGATCGACAGCACAACCTGAGCGAGGAGGCGATGGCATGGCGACGAACGCTCCGCCAGGGGTCAGCAGGGTGACGACGGTCGAGGCGCCCGACAAGATCCGCAACGTCGTGCTCGTCGGCCACACCGGGTCCGGCAAGACCACTCTCGTCGAGGCGCTGCTCGTCGCAACGGGCACGATCACCCGGGCCGGCCGGGTCGAGGACGGCAGCACCGTCAGCGACTGGGACGAGGCCGAGCACCGCCAGCAGCGCTCCGTCTCCCTCTCACTCGCCCCGCTGGTCAGCAACGGCATCAAGGTCAACTTGCTCGATACCCCGGGGTACGCCGACTTCGTCGCGGACTTGCGTGCAGGCCTGCGCGCCGCTGACGCCGCCCTCTTCGTCGTATCGGCCGTCGACGGGGTCGACGGCTCCACCCGTCTCCTGTGGGAGGAGTGCGCCGCCGTCGGCATGCCGCGCGCCGTCGTCGTGACCAAGCTCGACCACGCCCGCGCCGACTTCGACGAGACGGTGGCCATCTGCCAGCGCGTCTTCGGCGACGGGGTGCTGCCGCTGTACCTGCCGATGGCCGCCGACGACGGCTCCCCCGCCGGCCTGCTCGGGCTGCTGTCCCAGCAGGTGTACGACTACTCCACCGGCACCCGGGTCATCCGAGCTCCCGAGCCGGAGCACCTGCCGCTGGTCGCCGGTGCCCGCAGCGCCCTGATCGAGGGGATCATCTCGGAGTCAGAGGACGAGAGCTTGATGGACCGCTACCTCGGCGGCGAGGAGATCGAGTTCGCCACCCTGGTCGAGGACCTCGAGAAAGCCGTCGCCCGCGGCACGTTCTACCCGGTGCTCGCCGTGTCAGCGCCGACTGGGCTCGGGATGACCGAGCTCCTCGGGGTCATCACCGCCGGCTTCCCGTCGCCGCTCGAGCACCACGTCCCGCCGGTCACCGACCTCGCCGGGAAGCCGCGAGGACCGCTCGCCTGCGACGTCGCCGGGCCGCTGCTGGCCGAGGTGGTCAAGACGACCACTGACCCGTACGTCGGGCGGATCAGCCTGCTGCGTGTCTTCTCCGGGACGTTGCGGCCGGACTCGGTGGTGCACGTGTCGGGGCACGCGTCGACGTTCTTCGGCGAAGGGCACCGGGGGCAGGGCCACGAGGACCACGACGTCGAGGAGCGCATCGCGGCGCTGTCGTCGCCGCTGGGCAAGACCCAGCGCACCGTGTCGGCGTGCGTCGCCGGCGACATCGTCGCGGTCGCCAAGCTCACCCGGGCAGAGACCGGGGACACGTTGTCAAGCAAGGAAGACCCGCTCCTGATGGAGCCCTGGATGATGCCCGACCCGCTGCTCCCGGTTGCGGTCGTCGCGCACGCCAAGGCTGACGAGGACAGGCTGTCGCAGGGCCTCGCGCGGCTGGTCGCCGAGGACCCGACGCTGCGGCTGGAGAACAACCCCGAGACCCACCAGCTGATCCTGTGGACCATGGGTGAGGCACACGTCGACGTCCTCCTGGACCGGCTGCGCAACCGCTACGGCGTCGCGGTGGACAGCGTGTCCCTGCGGGTGTCGCTGCGCGAGACCTTCGGCGGGCCGGCCAAGGGCCACGGTCGCCACGTCAAGCAGTCCGGTGGGCACGGCCAGTTCGCCGTGTGCGACGTCGAGGTCGAGCCGTTGCCGCAGGGCAGCGGCTTCGAGTTCGTGGACAAGGTCGTCGGCGGCTCTGTACCCCGGCAGTTCATCCCGTCTGTCGAGAAGGGCGTGCGTACCCAGATGGAGCGCGGCGTCGCCGGCGGGTACCCGGTGATCGACATCAGGGTCACCCTCGTCGACGGCAAGGCGCACTCGGTCGACTCCTCCGACATGGCCTTCCAGGCGGCCGGGGCGCTGGCCTTGAAGGACGCGGCCCAGTCGTCCACGGTGCTGATGCTCGAACCGGTCGACGAGATCAGCGTGCTGGTCGCCGACGAGTACGTCGGTGGGGTGATGAGCGACCTGTCAGGGCGGCGGGGCCGGGTCGGCGGGACCGAGCCCGTGGGGGCCGGCCGTACCCTCATCCGGGCCGAGGTCCCACAGGTCGAGATCACCCGCTATGCCATCGACCTGCGGTCGATCTCGCACGGGACCGCCACCTTCACCCGCAGCTACCTGCGCCACGACCCGATGCCCCCAGCCCTCGCCGCCAAGCACCACTCCGAGCCCTGACCCCCAGCTAAGGGGCGGGCCAGGCGGCGGCGACGAGGGTACGGGTCTCGTCGAGGAGCTGGGGCAGCACCTTGGTCACCGCGATGATGGGCATGAAGTTCGAGTCGCCGCCCCACCGAGGCACCACGTGCTGGTGCAGGTGCGCCGCGATGCCGGCTCCGGCCACCGGGCCCTGGTTGAGGCCGATGTTGAAGCCGTGCGGCCCGGCCACCTCGCGCAGCGTCGCCATCGCCTGCTGCGTGAGCAGGCCCAGCTCAGCCACCTCGTCGGCGGTCAGGTCCGTGTAGTCCGCGACGTGCCGGTACGGGCACACCAGGACGTGCCCAGCGTTGTACGGGTAGAGGTTGAGCACCGCGTACACCGACGTACCCCTGGCCACGACCAGGCCGTCCTCGTCGGACAGCGTGGGCGCCCGGCAGAACGGGCAGCCGTCACCCTCCTCGCCGTCCGCGGGCTTGTTCTCCCCCCGGATGTACGCCATCCGGTGCGGGGTCCACAGCCGGTCGAAGGCGTCCGTCACACCTGCACCCGGGCCTGCACCGCAGCCAGGATCTCGGCCACCGCATCGTCGACAGGCACCCCGTTGCGCTGGCTGCCGTCACGGAACCGGAACGACACCGCTCCCGCCGCCAGGTCCTCGTCGCCGGCGAGGAGCATGTACGGCACCTTCTGCTTCTGCGCGGTCCGGATCTTCTTCTGCATCCGCTCGTCAGAGGAGTCCACCTCGGCCCGGATCCCGGCGTCGCGCAGCCGCGCCGCCACGTCATCCAGGTACGAGACGTGCGCCTCGGAGATCGGGATCCCGACCACCTGCACCGGCGCCAGCCACGGGGGGAACGCGCCCGCGTAGTGCTCGGTCAGCACTGCGAAGAACCGCTCGACCGACCCGAAGAGCGCCCGGTGCAGCATCACCGGCTGCTGCCGGGTGCCGTCCGCCGCTTGGTACTCCATGTCGAACCGCTGCGGCATCTGGAAGTCGACCTGGATCGTGGACATCTGCCAGGTACGGCCGATCGCGTCGCGGGCTTGCACCGAGATCTTCGGGCCGTAGAACGCACCGCCGCCCTCGTCCAGGACCAGCTCGAGGTCCTGCTTCTCGGCCGCGTCGCGCAGTGCCTGGGTGGCCTCGTCCCACTCCTCGACGCTGCCGACGACCTTGACCTCGGGGCGGGTCGACAGCTCGAGGTAGAAGTCGACCAGGCCGTAGTCGCGCAGCAGGTCCAGCACGAACGTGAGGAGCGAGTCGAGCTCGCCCGGCATCTGCTCCTTCGTGCAGAAGATGTGCGCGTCGTCCTGGGTCATCCCGCGCACGCGGGTCAACCCGTGGATCACACCTGACTTCTCGTACCGGTAGACGCTGCCGAACTCGAAGAGCCGCAGCGGAAGCTCGCGGTACGACCGGCCGCGGGCCTTGAAGATCAGGATGTGGAACGGGCAGTTCATCGGCTTCAGGTAGTACTTCTGGGCCGCCCGCCGGACCGCGCCGTCGGCGTCGTACTCCGCGTCGAGCTCCATCGGCGGATACATCCCGTCGGCGTACCAGTCGAGGTGGCCCGAGGTCTCGAACAGCGTCGACTTGGTGATGTGCGGGGTGTTGACGAAGGAGTACCCCGCCTCGAGGTGCCGCCGCCGGGAGTAGTCCTCCATCTCCAGGCGAACGATGCCGCCCTTGGGGTGGAAGACCGGTAGACCCGAGCCGATCTCGTCCGGGAACGAGAACAGGTCCAGCTCGGCGCCGATCTTCCGGTGGTCGCGCCGCTCGGCCTCTGCCAGCCGGTCGAGGTAGGCGCGCAGCTCCTCCTTGGTCGGCCACGCGGT
>JANYIP010000085.1 GCA_025361995.1 Streptomycetales bacterium
GTCGCGGACGACCAGGTGGGCGTCCAGGACGACCTGCAGGTCGACCGGCTCGTGCCTGATCCGGGCCAGCAGGATGCGCACCATCTCGCGGCCCATCGCCTCGACAGGCTGGTGTACGGACGTCAGCAGCGGCGAGGTGTACCTGCTGCTGGGCGAGTCGTCGAAGCCGATCACCGCGATGTCGTCCGGCACCTTGATGCCGCGCGAGGCCAGCGCCCGCAGCGCTCCGATGGCCATCGGGTCGGAGGCGGCGAAGATGGCGTCGATGCCACCGGCCGCAGCCACCTCGAGCAGCCGCAACATCGCGTCGTACCCGGTCGGCTCGCTGAAGTCGCCGTAACCCACCAAGGTCTCGTCGGGTTCGTGACCGGCAGCCGCGAGGGCGCGACGGTACCCCTCGAGCCGACCGACGCCGGCGCTCATGTCCAGCGGGCCGGCGATGGTGGCGATGCGGCGCCGCCCCGAGCGCAGCAGGTGCTCGATCGCGAGCACTGCGCCGGCGGCGTTGTCGACGTCGACATAGCTGGTGGGCTCCACACCGGCCGGACGGCCGCCGAGCACTGCGGGCAGCCCGCGCGACTCCAGAACCCCCGGGAGCGGGTCGTCGCCGTGCAGCGAGAGCAGCAGGACGCCGTCGACGTGCTGCGGGGTGAGGAAGTTCGTGAGCCGCGCGCGCTCGGCCGGGGTCTGCGCAATGGTGAGCAGGAGCTGGTGCTGAGTCTCGGCCAGGGCCGAGCTGACCCCGCGGACGATCCGGGCGAAGAAGGGTTCGCCGAAGAAGCGCTCGTCGGACTCCGAGACGACAAGGGCGACCGAGTCCGTCAATCTGGTAACCAGCGACCGGGCGGCCCGGTTGGGGATGTAGCCCAGCTCCTCGATCGCGGAGAGCACGGCGCTGCGAGCTGACTCGCTGACCTGGCTCGACCCGTTGAGCACCCGCGAGGCGGTCCCGCGGCCGACACCGGCTCGGGCGGCGACCTCCTCAAGGGTCGGGGCCCGGTGCCCACGGTGTCCGATCTGGCTGGTCATGGGGCGATTATGGCGCCCTCGCGGTCCGGTCATTGACACCACGAGGCCGATGCGCCAGTGTGTCTCGGGAGCGCTCCCATCTTCCATCGCTGGGTCACGAGTGGCGCGTGACCCAGCGATGGAACGGCGCCCGGACCCGCCTGCATCAGCCCCGCTGGTATCAAGGGAGGCACCCGCGGCCTCGGAGTGCACGAGCCCTACCGTGGGCAGGTGAGGTGGGTCCGATGAGCTTCGTCCCGTCAGTCAACGGCTTCGGTTTCAGCAACTCCTGGCCGGACGAGCCCGCTGTCGTCGTTCCGACGCCGTTCGGCAAGATCAGCATCGGCAACGCCGCGGCGGGCCTGTGCGGCGGCATGGTGTTCGCGGCGTTCGACTACTGGCGTGCCCAGCTCGCTCCGCCGGCGGTTCAACCTGCCGGCGGCACCCCGCTCTACGGGTTCATCGTCCGTCGGCTGATGGACTCCTGGCACTTGCCCGCCGGGGTGGCGCAGTACTTCCACCTGATGAACGTCCCCGACGGGGACTCGGGCTTCGACGTGTTCGGCCACCACGTCGTCACCGAGCGCGGCCTCGCTTGGCGCACGATCACCGAGCAGTGGCCGCAGGTCCGGGCCGACCTCGACGCCGGTTCGCCGGCCGCGCTCGGCGTGGTCACGGTTGCTTCGGCGAACCCCAAGGACCTGGGCAAGAACCACCAGGTGCTGGCCTGCGGCTACAGCCTCGCTGGTTCACGCATCACGATCGACGTGTACGACCCGAACCAGGCCGGCCGTGACGACGTGACGATCTCGTTCGACACGGCGGCGCCGACCCAGCCGACGACGTTCAGCCACTCGTTAGCCATCGGCGAGGGCGTGCGCGGCTTCTTCCGTACCGCGTACGCCCCGGCCACGCCGCCGAGCTGACCGCGACTGCTGCTGGGTGCGGTCGCCCAGGGCGATCCTGGCCAGGACCACGAAGGCGCCGACCAGCGACGTGACCGAGTACACCCGGTCCGCGAAGACGTCAGCCACGATGCCGTACAGCCCGAAGACGACACCGTCGGCGGCGAGCACCAGCCAGGTCTGCGCGGCCAGTCCTGAGACGTCGGCCGACCGCCAGGCGGTGACCGCGGACGGCGCGACGAGCCACAGGATCGAGCAGCCGAGGACGACGTCGATCAGCTGCGTTCCGTACAGGTGGTCGACGATAGCCGTGAAGACCAGGATCGTCGCCCAGACCATCGGCATCCGGGGAGCGAGCCGGTGGCCCGCACGCACAGCGATGACGATCGTCGCGACGGTCGCGGGGATCCCAGCCGCCGACGCGAGCACGACCCACACCTTGTCGTGGCCGATCCCGTACACGGTCCAGCCGGTGAGGCTGATGGCGGAGTTCGCGAGACTCCCCAGGCTCAGCCCCGCGGTGCTGCCGTCTCGGCGCAGCTTGAGCAGCTGCGGGAGGGCGAACCACGTCGCCAGGACGACACTGACAAATCCGAGGACGTCAACGGTGGACAGGCCGAGCACGTGCGGGGAGAACACGACACACCTCTTCTGGCGGAACAGACTGGCGGAACAGACGGGCGGAACAAACTGCCTCACAAACGGAGAGGATCCGGGCTGGTGGGCCCGGATCCTCGTGCGCGAACTGTTGGTCCATGGTCTCATCCCGACGGTCTCCGATCCACCGAATATCGGTGCATGGGAGGTGAGATGCCTCACCGGCTAGCCGGGAATGGCCGCAGTGACCTCCCCGTCGAGCGCGTCCGCGCTGTCCGTCGTGGCGGTGTCGGCTTGAGCCGTCTCGGCGGGGGCGGCGCCAGTCTGCAGCGGTACGTCCCGGACCAGCCACGCGAGCACGAACGCCGCGATGACGAACGGAACGGCGTAGAGAAATACGTGGGTCAGGGCCTGCGCGAAGGATTCCACCACCCCGGTACGGATCGGTGCGGGCAGCTTCTCGATCGCCTGGACGCTGAGGGAGTGCCCGGTCAGCTGACCGGCGGCCCCGGGTACGTGCTCCGCGAGCCGGCTGGCGAGCTGGCTGTTGAAGATCGACCCGAACACTGCGATCCCCACCGAGCCGCCGACCGAACGGAAGAAGCTGACGGTCGACGTGGTGACGCCGAGGTCGCGCCGCTGCGAGGCGTTCTGCGCGGCGAGGATGAGCACCTGCATGACCAGGCCGATCCCGACGCCGAGCACCACCATGTACCCCATCGTCACGATCTTGGGCGTGGTCGCCGTCATGGTGGACAGCAGGAACATGCCTACGGTCGCGATGGCCGTACCGGCCACCGGGAACCACCGGTAGCGACCGGTCTTGCTGATGATCTGGCCGGAGCCGAGCGAAGCCACGAGCAGGCCACCCATGAGCGGCAGCATGGTCAGGCCCGAGCTGGTCGCGGACGCGCCGCCGACGAGCTGGAGGAACAGCGGCAGGTAGCTGATGACGCCGAACAGCGCGAACCCGATCAGGAAGCTCATCCCTGACGACAGGCTGAAGGTACGGCCACGAAAGAGGCGCAGCGGGATCACCGGCTCCGTCGCACGGCGCTCGATGACGACGAACGCCGTCACGAGCACCAGGACTGCAGCACCCAGGCCAAGGATGGTCGCCGAGCCCCAGCCGTACTCTGACCCGCCCCACGTGGTCAGCAGGACGAGGCTCGCCACGGCGCCGGTCAGGACCAGCGAGCCGAGGTAGTCGATCTTGGGCTTGACCTGGCTTGCCGAGTTGTGGAGGACGGCGCTCGTCACGACGAGTGCGAACAGGCCGATCGGGATGTTGACGTAGAAGACCCAGTGCCACGACAGGTGGTCGGTGAAGAAGCCGCCGATCAGCGGGCCGAGCACGCTGGCCGCACCGAAGGTGGCCCCGAAAAGTCCTTGGTAGCGCCCACGATCCCGCGGTGGGACGACGTCAGCGACGATCGCCATCGCGAGCACCATCAGGCCGCCGGCGCCGAGCCCCTGGATCGCGCGGAAGCTGATGAGCTCGGTCATCGTCTGGGACAGTCCGGACAGCGCCGACCCCACCAGGAAGATGGAGATCGCGATCTGGAAGAGGTACTTGCGGCCGAAGAGGTCGCCGAGCTTGCCGTACAGCGGGGTCGAGACGGTCGCGGTCAGCAGGTACGCGGTGGTCACCCAGGCGATGTGGGTGAGCCCGCCGAGGTCGCCGACGATCCGCGGCAGTGCGGTCGCGACGATCGTCTGGTCGAGGGCCGCGAGCAGCATCCCGAGCAGCAGCCCGGACATGATGACGAGGATCTGCCGATGGGTGAACTGCTCGGCCCGGGCCGTTTCGGGAGCGGCTGCTGGCGTGCTGGCGGAGCTCATGGGCGGATCCTTCGCTGGGTGGCGGCCGGCGCCGGCAGGCCGGCGCCGATCTGGTCGAACGCTGCGTCGATCAAGTCCGTGATGGAGCGGCCAGCAGGGCCGGCGAGCCAGGACACGATGGTGGCGCGCATCGCCGTGCTGGCCACGGCGGAGAGCAGCGCAGGGTACGGGTCGGCGTCGGGATCGGTACCGAGCCGGGCCGCGATCCCTTCGGTCAGGATGCGGTCGAAGGCCGCAGCGGTCGCGAGGTAGACGGGCTGGAGCGCCGCGCAGGTCTTGACCAGGTGCATCCGGGCGCGGACGTCGTCCACGCGCTCCTCGATGACCGCCGCCCGCATCAGCATCAGGGCACGCAGCGACTCGAGCGGGGGCTCACCGGCCGGGCGGTCGGCGAGGGCGTGAGCCAGTTCGGCGGCGGACGCGGGGTCCGGGCCGATCAGAGCCTCTTCCTTGGAGCTGAAGTAGTTGAAGAACGTGCGGGTCGAGACGTCGGCCTCGGCGGCGATGTCCTCGACAGTGACGTGCTCCACGCCGCGCTCGGTGGCCAGGCGCAGCGCGACCGCACGGAGCCGGTGCCGGGTCTCGAGCTTCTTGCGCTCCCGCAGGCCCGGCTCATGGTCGACGGACAGGTCCGCGGTCACGGTCGGCGAGGTCATGAGGGAAGACTAGCAAATACATGCACGTCGTGCAAGTTTGCCGATCGTGCAAACAGGTGGATCGGTACGGTTCTCCCATGACCGTGCACCCGCGCGCCGGCCAGCTCGCGCTGGCGTCCGACCTCGTCGACGTCGCACGCCTGGTCACCGCCTACTACTCCGAGCACCCAGACCCCGGCATGCCGAGCCAGGCGGTGGCGTTCGGGACGTCTGGGCACCGGGGTTCGTCGCTCGCTGTGGCGTTCAACGAGGACCACATCGTGGCCACCAGCCAGGCGATCTGCGAGTACCGGGCCCGGGTCGGCACCGACGGGCCGCTCTTCCTCGGCAAGGACACCCATGCCCTGTCCGAGCCGGCCTGGGTCAGTGCGCTCGAGGTGTTCGCCGCCAACGGCGTGACCGTCCTGGTGGACAGCCGCGACGCGTACACCCCGACCCCGGCCGTGTCGCTGGCGATCCTCGTCCACAACCGCGGGCGCGCCAACGGGCTCGCCGACGGGGTGGTCGTGACGCCGTCCCACAACCCGCCGACCGACGGCGGGTTCAAGTACAACCCGCCGGACGGTGGGCCGGCCGGCAGCGACATCACCGGCTGGATCCAGGACCGGGCCAACGCACTGCTGGCCGCCGGGCTCGACGGGGTCAGGCGCATGCCGCTGGCCCGCGCCCGGGCCGCCGACACCACGAGCGGGTACGACTACCTCGGTACCTACGTCGACGACCTGCCGTCGGTCGTGGACCTCGAGGCCGTCAGGGTCGCCGGGGTGCGCATCGGCGCCGACCCCCTCGGCGGGGCAAGCGTCGACTACTGGGGCGTCATCGCCGAGCGGTACCACCTCGACCTCACCGTCGTGAACCCGCTGGTGGACCCGACCTGGCGGTTCATGCACCTGGACTGGGACGGCAAGATCCGGATGGACTGCTCGTCGCCGTACGCCATGGCCGGCCTGATCGAGCGCCGGGCCGAGTACGACCTCTCCACCGGGAACGACGCCGACTCTGACCGGCACGGCATCGTGACCCCGGATGCCGGGCTGCTCAACCCCAACCACTACCTGGCCGTCGCGATCGAGTACCTGTTCTCGCACCGGCCCGGCTGGTCGCCGCGCGCCGCCATCGGCAAGACGCTCGTCAGCTCCGGGATGATCGACCGGGTCGCGGCCGGGCTGGGTCGGCGCCTGGTCGAGGTACCCGTCGGTTTCAAGTGGTTCGTCCCAGGGCTGCTCGACGGGTCAGTCGCCTTCGGCGGCGAGGAGAGTGCGGGCGCTTCGTTCCTGCGCCGTGACGGCTCCGTCTGGACCACCGACAAGGACGGTCTGCTGCTGTGCCTGCTGGCCGCCGAGATCACTGCGACGACGGGTACCTCGCCGGGCGAGCACTACCGCCGGCTGGTCGAACGGTACGGCGACCCGGCGTACGCCCGGGTGGATGCCCCCGCGACCCGCGAGGAGAAGGCGGTGCTCGCCCGGCTGGCCCCCGAGCAGGTGACCGCGACCTCGCTGGCGGGCGAGCCCATCACCGCCAAGCTGACGACAGCAGCGGGCAACGGAGCTGCCATCGGCGGCCTCAAGGTGACGACCCAGTCCGGCTGGTTCGCAGCCCGGCCGAGCGGGACCGAGGACGTGTACAAGATCTATGCCGAGAGCTTCCTGGGCGCCGACCACCTCGCGCTCATCCAGTCCGAGGCCCGCGACGTCGTCTCCGCCGCCCTGGCCACCTAACCCTGCGTTGATCATGGACTTGTGGCCCTTGTCGATCATGGAACAGGGGCCGCTACCCCATGATCAACGAGGGCTGCGGGGCGGAGCGGGAGCGAGGAAGGGGGCGAGGAGGCCGGGTACGGCGTCCTCGGCGCAGTCCAGTGCCTCGCGCAGGGGTACGTCAGGCACGTGGTACGCCCCGTGCCCGCCCGCCGTGGTTGCCGTCAGGGTGGCGAGCCCGGCCCGACGCTGGAAGAACGTCTGCTTGAGCCGCCAGCCGATGATCCCGTCCGTACGCAGGGCCGCGGTACGGCGGTCGATGGACCCGTGCCGGGTCACGAGGTACCCAGCGACGACGGTGTGCCCGAGCGAGCGGTAGCGGTCGCGGGCCACCACGGCCGCTATCGGGACGAGCAGCGCCGCCAGCCACCACGGCCAGTTCGGCAGCGCGCCGAGCACCCGGAGCACGACGAAGACGGCGAGCACGACGACGGCCGCAGCCAGCGCCCGGAGGTAGCGGCGCCGGCGCGCGGCCGGACCGTGCATCCGCAGCGCCGCTGTGGTCGGGTCGGTGGTCCCGAGCACCAGTGCGGCCACCCGGTGGGTCAGCGCGAGCGGGGCTGGCGGCTGCAGCAGCTCGCCGCCCTTGTCGCTCCCACGGTCCTCGCGCATCCCGGTGGCGATGGCCACCAGCCGGGCCCCGGTGACCAGGCGCAGCAGCAACGGTTCGCGGATCTCCACGCCGCGCAGCCGTCGCTCCTCGAGAGAGACCGACCGTGAGGTGAGCAGGCCACGCTGCACGTGCAGCGAGCCGCCAGGGTGCCTGGTCAGCCGGAAGCCCCAGAAGGCGAGCAGGTACCCGGCGGTCGAGAACGCCGACGCCAGCAGGACCAGGATCACCAGCACGGCCAACGCCAGCAGCGGCAGGGACGTACGCGACAGCACCCCGGCGAAGGAGCGCACTTCGCCCACCCGCCCGGGATCGATGTGCGCCTCGTTGAGCAGGTGGAACACATACCCGGTGATGGCGCCGACCGTCGCGAGGCCGGAGAGGGTGAAGGGCGCGAAGCGGACCCAGGCGGGGTCGAACTCGGACAGCATCACCTCGGCCGGCGCAGAGTACGGCGCCGGGTAGGCAGTCGCGTCCTGGGTCGGGTGCCGGGTCGGGTCGGCCGCCGGAGAAGCCGCTGCAACGGGGGCGTTCTGCCGGTGCAGCAGCTCGCTGCGCAGCGCCCTCGCCTCGCCGGCAGAGACGGCATCCAGCCGGAGCTCGTCGTGCTTGCCCTTGTCCTGGCGCCCGGTGCCGATCTTGACGACCGCCACGCGCAGGAGGCGGTGCATCACGCTGGCGGTGACGTCGACGCTGCGGACCCGGTCCAGCGGGACCGCGACGTGCCGGCGGCGCAGCAGGCCGGTCCGCAGCTCGACCTGTGTGTCGGTGATCCGGTACCGCGTGGTGAACCAGTGCATGATCCCGGCGAGGACCACCAGGGCGGCGGCGGCGACACTGATCCACTGGCCCGGTCCGTCGCCGCTGCCGGAGAAGAAGACGACGAGCAGTGGTACTGCCGCCCGGATCAGCCCCTCGATCGGCCGGATCGCGAGCACCCGCGGGTCGAGCCGGCGCCAGTCGTTCACGTACCGTCCCCGCCGGTCCCCGTGGTCAGCTCGTCGGCCAGCCGGGCCGCTGTCACCGCGTCGAGCCCGTGGATCTTCAGCGGTCCCGCCGCCGATGCGGTCGTGATGGTCACCTTGGTCAGGCCGAACAGCTGCTCGAGCGGGCCACGCTCGGTGTCGACGGTCTGGATCCGCGAGATCGGGGCCACCCGCCGCTCGACGGTGAACCAGCCTGACTGGGTGTACAGGGCCTGGTCGGTGACCTCCCAGCGGTGCACCCGGAAGCGCCAGCGCGGCATGACCAGGACGTGCAGCGCCCCGACGACGGCCTCGACGACCGTCGCTACGACTAACCAGGTCGGGTGGTCCGGGGCCACCACGATGATCACGACGAGCGGGACCAGGACGACCAGCCAGCCGGCGCCTGCCCGGACGGCCCAGTAGGTCATCGCCCGACGGCTGACCTGCTCACGCGGGGGTCTCAGCTGTTGGGTCGGCTCGGTGGTCACGGCCTAACCCTGCCCGATGCCACGACCGGGTACGTGCGGCGGCCCAGCCGGCGCACGCTCAGGTCAGTGCCGGGAGGCGTACTTCGAAGCGGCAGCCGCCGTCGACGTTGTGGACGCCGATCTCGCCGTGGTGCGCCTCGACGATGCCCCGGGCGATCGCCAGCCCGAGCCCGGCGCCGCCGTCAGGTCCGGGAGTACGCGCCGGCTGGCCGCGCCAGGCGACCTCGAAGACGTGCGGAAGGTCGTCCTCGGGGATGCCTCCGCAGGAGTCGGTCACCGACAAGACTGCGCCGCCGGCCTCGCTGCGTACCGACACGTCGACCACGCCGTCGGCCGGGGTGTGCCGGATCGCGTTGACCACCAGGTTGCCCAGCGCCCGGTGCAGCTCTCGCTCGTCCGCGTTCACGGGTACGGGCGCGGCCGCGCTGCCGGTCAGGCGCACGCCGCGGGCTTGCGCGAAGGGGTGGGCGCCGGCCAGTGCATCCGACACGACATCGGCCAGGGACACCTGCTCCAGGGTCAGGCGCAGTGCACCGGCCTGGATCCGGGAGAGCTCGAAGAGGTCGTCGACCAGGGAGGAGAGGCGGTCGACCTCGATCCGGATCTGCCGGTGGTAGCGGGCTGGGTCCTCGGCGACGCCGTCCTCCAGCGACTCGGCCATCGCGCGCAGCCCGGCCAGCGGGGAGCGCAGGTCGTGCGAGACCCAGGCCACCAGGTCGCGCCGGCCCGCCTCGAGGAGACGCTCGCGCGCGCGGACCTCGGCCTCGGCCATGGCCCGGGTCTGCAGGTCGCGCACCCGGGAGCTGAGCAGCAGGCCGATGAAGAGTGCGACCACGCCGGACGCCGCGCAGATGATCAGGGCGACGTGGAAGTCGTGCGGGGACAGGAACATGTTCCAGGCCGCGGCCACCACCCCCGCGGTGAATGCCAGCACGCTGGTCACGGCCGGGACCACGGCGGCGGCACCGATCCGGCGCCGGGCCAGGAGCCGGAAGGCGATGTACCCGAGCAGGCCCACGCCGGCGGCGGCTGCCGCGCTGAGGCCGATGACCTGCATCAGCGACGTCATGGGTTCAGCCGCTCTGCGCGGTCTGCCGGCTCCGCCGTGCCTGCCGGCTCCGCTGTCTCTGGATCCCAGCGGTAGCCGACACCCCAGACCGTGGCCAGGCGTACCGGGTTCGAGGGGTCGGTCTCGACCTTCTCGCGCAGGCGCCGCACGTGCACCGTGACCGTGGACTGGTCACCGAACTCCCAGCCCCACACCCGCTGCATGAGCGCCGCGCGGGTGAACGCCTGGCCCGGGTGGGCGAGGAAGAAGGCGAGCAGGTCGAACTCGCGTCCGGTCAGCGCCAGCGCCGCCCCGCCGAGCGTGGCCTGGTGGGCGGTGGGGTCGAGGACCAGCGCACCGTCGCGGAGCTCGGCCGGGCCGCCGCCTCGTCCGTCGCGCTCGGCCGAGGTCGCCTGCACACTGCCCGACCCGGCTCGGCGCAGCACCGACTCGACCCGGAGGACGAGCTCGCGCGGACTGAACGGCTTGGTGACGTAGTCGTCGGCACCGACCTCGAGGCCGAGCACCCGGTCGGACTCCTCACCGCGTGCGGTGAGCATGATGACGGGCAGGTCCGGCCGGTGGCTGCGGAGCCGGCGGCACACCTCGAGGCCGTCGATCCCGGGAAGCATCAGGTCGAGGATCACCAGGTGAGGCGGGTCGGCGGCCGCGGCTGCCAGGGCAGTGGGGCCGTCGCCGGCGTGGGTGGCCTCCATGCCGAACCTGCGCAGGTACGCGAGGACCACCTCGGCCACGGTCGGGTCGTCGTCGACCACCAAGATCCGTGGGGCGGGTGCGGTCACGGGCGCGGGCTCGGCTGCTTGGGCTGATCGGGTTGTTTCGCGACGGGCTCGAGGGCCTCCTGCTCGGCTGCCCAGGCGCTGTGCTCGCGCCGGGCCCAGCCGACCGGAACCTTGCCGGTCCGCATGCCGACCCGCGCGTGCGGGTCCTTGGCGGCGAACCACAGGTGGCCGATGACCACCAGGCCGATCCCGAGCGCGAGCCAGTCGTGCACGAAGGTCGCCCCGGTGCGCCAGGTCAGCGGCCACAGCCGGGTGAAGTGCATGATCACGCCGGTCCCCAGCATCACCAGGACCGCCCCGACGGTGAACGAGCCGTTGAGCTTCTGGCCTGCGTTGAACTTGCCCACCGGGATCTTCCCAGACCGCCGCTGCTTCGAGCGCAGCCAGGCCCAGTCGAGCGAGGTGAAACGGTTCATCCGTCGAGTGTCCAGCCGCAGCGTCGCCGATCGTGCCCAGCCGACGAGCAGGGGCAGCGGGAGCGTGTACCCGGTGTAGACGTGGATCTGCTCCACCAGATGCCTGCGCCCGATCAGCTGCTCCAGCGGGGCGAAGTACAGCACCGCGGCGGTCGCGATGAGGATGCCCATCTGGGCGGCCAGCACCCAGTGCACCCAGCGCTCCCCCCGGGTGAAGCGGTGCAGCATCCTGCGCGGGTCGGGCCGGTCAGGTGACTGGGGCATCGTCTCGTCCGTTCGACTTGCCGATCCAGCCATCGACGTCGTACCCGTAGTTCTCCCAGTAGCCGGGCACGACCTTGTCGGACAGCTCGATGCTGCCCAGCCACTTGATGGACTTGTAGCCGTACATCGGGGCGACGTAGAGCCGCACCGGGCCGCCGTGCGACTTGGTCACCGGGGCACCCAGCATGTGGGTGGCGACGATCGTGTCGGTGCCGGTTGCCTGGTCGAGCGAGAGCGACTCCGTGTACACGCCGTCGAACGAGCCGAAGAGGACGGCCTTGGCCGCGTCCTGCACTCCGGCCACGTCGAGCAGGTGGCTCAGCGAGACCCCGGACCAGTGCACAGCCGGCACCCGCCAGCCGGTCACGCACTGGAAGTCCTTGACCAGGGTGGTCTGCGTCATCGCGGCCAGGTCGGCGTACGTCAAGGTCATCGGCTTGTCGACCAGGCCCTTGACGGTGAGCTTGTACGCCGCGGTGGACTCAACCGGCTCGTCGCCGGTGACCGAGTAGTAGCGGAACCCGTTGGTGCCGGGCAGCAACGAGGTGAGGCCGGTGGGGTCCCGGCTGGCGACCGCGTTGATGCCGTTCTGCACGGTCTTGCCGGTCAGGACGCCGAGCACCCCGAGGCCGAGCATGCCCAGCACCACCCGACGACCGACCGGCGTACCGGGGACGGCGGGAGGCTTCGGCTCAGTCGGGGCGCTCACTCCTCCATGGCACCACCCTTTGCCCGAGGTGACCATGTCGGCGGGCGCTTTGGATGGTTACGAATCCCTGACAAGTTCGCCGGGTCTGGTAGACACGCGCCGTGAAC
>JANYIP010000101.1 GCA_025361995.1 Streptomycetales bacterium
CAGCCACTCGACGAGCCGCCCGAGGTAGGAGTCGGCATGGTCAGACACGTGCTGGCGGACCTGCTCGCGGACCGCCTGGTCGGCTTCGTTCATGCGCCGACTGTACGACCCGGCCGCGGTCGCCTAGCGTCGAAGCATGGCACTGCTGCGGGTGGCGACCTTCAACCTGCTGCACGGGATGAACCCGGCCACCCAGGCGACCGACCCTGACCTGCTGGCGTCGGCGGTGCGCGACATCGACGCCGACATCCTCGGCCTGCAGGAGGTCGACCGCGGCGCCGACCGGACCGGTGGGATCGACCAGACGGCACTCGTGGCGCAGTCGCTCGGCGCGGCCTGGCACCGGTTCGTCCCGTCGGTGCACGGGACGCCGTCCGCGGTGCGTACCTGGTCGCCGGCAACCGCCGTGGACGGCGAGGACACCGTCGGGCCGACGTACGGGATCGGGCTGGTCTCCCGGCTGCCGGTCCGCTCGTGGTGGGTCAAGCGCTTCCCGCCGGCTCCGCTGCGACTGCCGCTGCTCGTGCCGGGCTCAGCCGGTCCGCCCGACTCGGGTTCGGCCGGCCGGCTGGTGCTGATCCCGGACGAGCCGCGGCTGGCACTGACGGCGGTGGTCGAGGGGCCGGTCGGCCCGTTCACCGTGGTGACCACGCACCTGTCGTTCGTCCCGGGCTGGAACGTGCGACAGCTGCGCGCGATCGCGCGGTGGGTGGCCAGGATGCCTGGGCCGGTGCTCCTCTTCGGGGACTTCAACCTGCCCGGAACGCTGCCGGCCCGGCTGACCGGCTGGCAGCCTCTGGTCACCGCGCTGACCTACCCGGCGTACCGCCCCCGGGTGCAGCTCGACCACGTCCTGGCGCTGGGTCTGGGCGCGGGTGATGCCGGCGCAGTGGCCAACGGCCATGCGTGGGACCTGCCGGTGAGCGACCATCGGGCCGTCTCGGTGGACCTCGAGCTGGGTGCCTTCAGCCGAACCGACTGAGCTGGCGCTCGAGCTCGCCTGCGCCCATCAGGTCGGTGGGCCGTGCGATCTCACCGGTGCCTACGTAGTAGAACGCCGCACCCACGGCGCTCTCGGGGACGCCGGCGATCCGGGCCCACGCCGCGCGGTAGATGGCGAGCTGAACGGGGTCGGCGGGCGAGCGCCCCGTCTTCCAGTCGATGACGTCGTACCCCTCGGCGGTGCGGTAGATCGCGTCGATCCGCCCGGGGATGACGGTGCCCGCGATGACCAGCTGGAAGGGCGCCTCCACCCGGTACGGAGGCACGGTGCCGTACGGGCCGGCGAGGAACGCACGCTTGAGGGAGTCCAGGGACTCGTCCGGAACGAGGTCGTCGTCGGCCGCCCCCTCGAGGTCGAGGCGGTCGAGCAGTGGCCGCTCGCCGAACAGCGACTCGACCCAGGCATGGAAGCGCGTCCCACGGGTGGCCGCCGGCGCCGGCGGCCGGGGCATCGGCCGGGCGAGGTCCCGAGCCAGCCCGACCGGGTCTGCGATCAGCCGGACCAGGGACGATGCCGACAGCGACGCCGGCAGCGGGACGTCGAGGTCGACGCGGTGCGCGAGGCGGGCCTCCTCGAGCAGGGCGGCGAGGTCGCGGTCCCAGCTGGCCACCAGGGAGCGCTCCACTGCGGTCAGGCCGTCGTCCACGGCTGGGGCGGCGCCCAGCTCGAGCTCGAGCTGGGCGGGTGCGCCGCCGCCGGCCAGGTCCGCGCGGACCCAGTCGGCCGCTCGACGCCGTTCGGCGAGCGGGCGCGGGTCCAGCGCCAGCGGCCAGCCCTGCTGGGAGTAGCCGGTCAGGTACGGGTTGACCTCCTCGCTCGGCTGCGGCGCCCAGGCCACGACCCGGCCGCCGCTGGTCGGGTCGTCCGGATCAGCGGACTGGCGGTCGCAGTGGTTCTTGATGGCGAGGAGGTACTCCGAGGGACCACGCGGCTTCAGCTGGTTCGGGCCCCACCAGTGCGAGGAAGCGAACAGCGTCTCCTTAGCCCGGGTGACAGCGACGTACGCCAGCCGCAGCTCCTCGATCGAGTCGAGCGCCTTGAGCTCCTGCTCGTACGCCTTGAACGCCTTGGCCGAGTAGTCGCCGATGTCCGGCAGCTCGCCGGCGTCGCCGCGCAGCTCCCGCGGCAGCAGCGCCGCCGAGGTGGCCCAGGTCGAGCGCGACCCACGGCTCGGGAACACCCCGGCGGTGAGGTCGGGCAGGACCACGACCGGCCACTCAAGGCCCTTGGCCTTGTGCACCGTGAGGAGCTTGACGCTCTCGCCGGGCGACGGCGCCGTGGTGTCCAGGCCGCGCTCGAACGCCTCGGCGGCACGCAGGTACGCCAGGAAGGCACGCACGCTGGGGTCACCCTCGAGGTCGGCGAAGGCCGCGGCGTGGTCGAGGAACGCGCTGAGCGCGGAGCTGCGCCGGGACTGCGGTCCACCGGGAGCAGCCCCCACCTCCACGTCGAGCCCGGACCTGCCCACGACGGCGTGGATCACGTCGAGCAGCGGCTCGCCGAGCGAGCCGCGCAGGTCGCGCAGCTCGGCGGCCAGCTGGCCGAACCGCTCGCGAGCCTCCGGGGAGTACGGGTACCGCTCCTGGCTGCCGAGTCGGTCGAGCGCCTCGGACAGCGAAACGACCTCAGCGGGGTCGACGCCCGCGACGGCCTCCTCCAGCAGCCGCTCCACCGACTCCTCGTCGGCGGCGCCGGCCTGCTCCGACCGCAGGCTTTCCCACCGCAGCCGGTCCAGCCGTACGAGGTCGTAGGCACGCCGCCCCAGCGTGACGAGGTCGCGCGGGCCGATCCGCCAGCGCGGACCGGACAGGAGCCGGACGAGGTCCGGGTTCGCCGTCGCGTCGTCGAGGACGCCAAGCATGGCCACGAGCTCGCTCACCTCGGGCAGTGCGAGCAGGCCGCCGAGGCCGACGACCTCGACCGGGATGCCGCGAGCGACGAGCGCATCGTGGTAGGCCGGGAAGTCGCTGCGGACCCGGACCAGCACCGCGATCTCACTCGGCGAGCGACCACCGGCGATCTGCGCCCCGACCGTGTCGGCGACCCAGCGCACCTCCTGGGCGTACGTCTCGAACAGACCGCAGACGGTGGTGCCGGCCGTCGCGACCTCCGGACGCGGGACCAGGGCGGCGACGCCGGGGTGGCGGGCGCGCAGCCGCTCGGACAGCGAGTTGGCGAGGGTGAGCAGCAGGCCGCCGCTGCGGTTGTTCTGGGCCAGGCCGAAGCGGGCGCTCGGGGCCACGACCCCGTCGGTGCCGATCCGCGGGAACTCGACCGGGAAGGCGTCGATGTTGCCGACGAACGCGCCCCGCCAGCCGTAGATCGCCTGGCACGGGTCGCCCACCGCGGTGACCGGGTGGCCCGCCCCGAAGAGCGCCACCAGCAAGCGCTTCTGGGCCACCGAGGTGTCCTGGTACTCGTCGAGGAGGACCACCCTGAACCTGTCCCGCTCGACCGCTGCGACTGCGGAGTGCTCGGCCGCGAGCCGAGCCGCGAGCGCGACCTGGTCGCCGAAGTCGATCACGCCGAGCCGCTCCTTCTCGCGCCGCATCGCAGCGACGATCCCTGCCAGGTACGTCCGCTGCTGGGCGATCTTGGCGGCCTTGACCGAGTCGACCGACTGCTTGCCGCGGTAGTGGGTCGGTGCGAAGGCGGTGATCTCCGCCCTGATCCTGGCGTCCTCCGCGATCAGCTCCTGCACGCTGACGAGGTGCTCGTTGAGCTCGCCGTCGAGCTGGACGACGTCGCCGACGAGACTGGCGACCGTCTTGTCGAGCTCGGGGAACGGCCCACGGGCCTGCCGCAGGGCGCGCTCGGCCAGCTGGAACCGGGTCGCGTCGGCGAGCAGCCTGGCCGACGGCTCCACCCCGATCCAGAGGCCGTGCTCACGCAGCAGCCGCCCGGCGTACGCGTGGTACGTCGACACCGTCGGCTCGAGGTCGACCTCGGGTTCGAGCTGGCGCTGGGGCTCGCCCGGACCACCAGCACCTGCACCCGCACCCGCCCCGGCCCGGCGCAGTGCGTCACGGATCCGGGTGGCGAGCTCAGCCGCAGCCTTGTTGGTGAACGTCAGCCCCAGCACCTGCTCGGGGCCGACCTGACCGGAGACGACCAGCCACACCACCCGCGCCGCCATCACCGTGGTCTTGCCCGAGCCGGCGCCGGCGATGACCACCGCGGGTTCGAGCGGCGCCGTGGCAGCAGCGAGCTGCTCGTCGGTGAACGGGACGCCGAGGAGCTCGCGCAGGGATTCCGGCCGCAGGCTCACGGCACCACCTGCCGGCCCTCGTCGCGGGTCGGGCAGACCGAGTGGAACTCGCAGAACCGGCACCACTCGTTCGGCCGCGGTGAGAAGTCCTCGGCCACCAGCCGGCTGACCGAGCTGTCCAGCACC
>JANYIP010000116.1 GCA_025361995.1 Streptomycetales bacterium
GTCGCCCCCGCCGCCGGACGAATTGTCGTAGCCGCTGCCGAACCCACCGAAGCCGCCGCCGTACCCGCCGCCGAACCCACCGAAGCCACCGAAGCCGCCCCCGAGCGAGCTGCCCAGCAGGGTGCCGATCAGCATCCCGGGGAGCATGGAGCCGAACCCCCCGTAGTACCCACCGGCGTACCCGGCGTAGGCCGGACCGGCGTTCCAGTACGGCGTGGCCTGGCCACCGACGCTGACCGTCTTGGCGTCCACCGCGACGCCGTGGGCCAGCCGGTCGGCGCACTCGGCGCAGACCGGGACGTCGCGCGCAGCCCCGCCCGGCGGTGTCCACGACTCGTCCGCGACCGAGGGTCCGTGGCCAGGGTTGAAGAAGCACGGCGCCCGGCGCTGGGGGACCGCCCGTCCGGCCTGCAGGGCGCGGACGCACGCCAGGTCGAAGCTGCCCTCCTCCAAGAACGTGGAGACCGCGTGCAGTCCCAGCGTGTTCGGTGCCGCGTCCAGGGAGGCCTTGGCGCCGTCGTAGGCATTCAGCGCCCCGGCGTAGTACTGCCGCATGTCGTCCGTCGTGGTGGTGGCGTCGATGTCCAGGTCGAGGGCGTTGATGTCCTCGCCAAGCTTGGTGACGTCCTCCTCGAAGGCGGGCTTGACCTCGGCGAGGTTGGCGGCTGACTGCCGCTTGGCGTTGTTCGAGGCTCGTCGGGCGAGCAGGGCCAGGCCGACGCCACCGATCGCCAGCAGCCCGACGATCGGCAGGTACGAGGTCCCGCTGCTGTCCGACCCGGTCGAGCCGGCGACACCGCTGGACCCGGTCAGCCCGCCCGAGCCCGTCGAGGGCTGCGGGTTCGTCCCGGCCGAGCCGACCTGCTCGGAGACCGCAGTGAAGAACGCCGACACGACAGCGAACGTCCCCTCGGCCTTGTGGGTTGCGAGCGCGGCCGTCGCCAGCGGGCCCACGCCCTGGACGACGTTGGACCCGCCGATGAATGTGTTGCCTGCGACCACGGCGTACGTGCCCTTGGGTCCGGCGGCGAGCAGCGCGCGGAGCACTCCGGCCTCGTCGCCGTAGGCGACCCGGGTGGTGTCCGGGACCACGACGGCGTAGAGCGGGGTGCCGGCGTTCGCGGCCTGGGTGGTCAGCGTCGCGACCTGGGTCGCGGTCAGGACGCGTTCGGCAGCGGGGTCGTTGTAGACCGGCGAGGTGTCGCTCAGCGCTGCCGCGGCCGCGTCGACGGCGGAGTCGGCGTAGGCGGGGCTGGTCAGGCCGGTCGCGAGGCCGACTCCGAGCAGCCCGGCTGCCGTGACGAGGGCTGTCACCAGCAGGGCGAGTGTGCGGGCGAGCCTGCGGCTCATGGTCAGTCCTTGATCTCGCAGAGCACGGTCCCGCTGGCGACGGTCGCGCCGACCTCTGCCACGAGACCGGTCACGGTGCCCGCCTTGTGGGCCGTGAGGGGTTGTTCCATCTTCATCGCTTCGAGGACGACCACGAGGTCGCCGGCTGCGACCACCTGTCCGTCCTCGACGGCTATCTTCACGATGGTTCCCTGCATAGGGCTGGTCAAAGCATCGCCGGAGGCAGCAGCTCCGGACCTGCCGCTGGCTCGGCGCTTCGGGGCAGCCACGGCCGGCGCGGCCGCAGCGCCGCCGTTGGTCCCGAGGCCGGCAGGCAGGACGACCTCGAGCCGGCGGCCGCCGACCTCGACGGTGACCGTCTGGCGTGGTCCCGCCCCGGTGGGCGCCCCGGCTGACTCGTCAGCGCCGTCGTACGCCGGGATGGTGTTCGCGAACTCGGTCTCGATCCAGCGGGTGTGCACGGTGAACGGGGTCGCGTCGTCGGTGGCGAACGCGGGGTCGGTGACGACTGCACGGTGGAACGGGATCGCCGTCGGCATGCCTTCCACGATGTAATCGGCCAGCGCGCGGCGCGCTCGCTCGAGCGCCTGCGTGCGGGTCGCGCCGGTCACGATCAGCTTGGCCAGCAGCGAGTCGAAGGACTGGGGCACCGACTCGCCCTGCTCGTACCCGGCGTCGACCCGGACGCCGGGGCCGGACGGCTCGCGGAGCCGGGTGATCGTGCCGGGAGCGGGCAGGAAGCCGCGGCCGGCGTCCTCGGCGTTGATCCGGAACTCGATGGAGTGGCCGCGCGGGACGGGGTCGTCGTAGCCGAGGGCCTCGCCGTCGGCGATGCGGAACATCTCACGGACCAGGTCGATGCCGGAGACCTCCTCGGTGACCGGGTGCTCGACCTGCAGCCGGGTGTTCACCTCCAGGAAGGAGATCGTCCCGTCCACGCCGACGAGGAACTCGCAGGTCCCGGCGCCGACGTAGCCGGCCTCGCGCAGGATCGCCTTGGACGACGTGTACAGCTGGTCGAGCTGGGCCGCGGTCAGGTACGGCGCCGGGGCCTCCTCGACCAACTTTTGGTTGCGCCGCTGGAGCGAGCAGTCCCTCGTCGACACCACGACCACGTTGCCGTGGCTGTCGGCCAGGCACTGGGTCTCGACGTGCCGCGGGTGGTCGAGGAACCGCTCGACGAAGCACTCGCCACGACCGAAGGCGGTCACCGCCTCGCGGACCGCCGACTCGAACAGCTCGGGGATCTCCTCGATCGTCCTGGCCACCTTCAGGCCGCGGCCGCCACCGCCGAACGCCGCCTTGATGGCGACCGGCAGCCCGTGCTCGCGGGCGAAGGTGACGACCTCGTTGGCGCCGTCCACCGGGTCGGCGGTGCCAGGGACCAGCGGTGCGCCGACCTTCTGCGCGATGTGCCGGGCCTGCACCTTGTCGCCGAGCGCCTCGATCGCCTCCGGCGGTGGACCGATCCAGGTCAGGCCCGCGTCGATCACGGCCCTGGCGAAGCCGGCGTTCTCGGCGAGGAACCCGTAGCCGGGATGGACCGCGTCGGCGCCGGACTTGGCGGCGACCGCCAGCAGCTTCGCGACGTCGAGGTACGTCTCACCCGGCGTCTGCCCGTCCAGGGCGAAGGCCTCGTCGGCGACCCGTACGTGCAAGGCGTCGCGGTCGGCGTCGGCGTACACAGCGACCGAGGCGAGCCCCGCGTCGGTGCAGGCGCGCGCGATCCGTACGGCGATCTCGGCGCGGTTGACGATCAGCACCTTGCGCACGCCACGCTCCCCTCATGCCCCTGAGTGCTCTCGAGGCTCCGCAGGCTGGTCCGGCTGCTCGGATTGTAGGCGCGCGGGGTGTGCCCAGATCCGGGGGTCAGCGGTTGAGCCTGCGGTACATCCCCTTCAGCCGGCCGTAGACACCGGTGAACTCGGCGTACAGCGGCGCGTACACCGCGCCGGTCACCGGGTCGGGATCGAAGGCGGTCGCAGCCGGGACCAGAGCGGGGACGTCGTCGAGGGAGATCCGGCCGAGGGCCATCAGGGCGTACAGCCCCACCCCCCGCAGCTGGGCGACGGCCGGATCGGCGACCCGCTCGACCCGCCGCCCCAGCACGTCGGCGTGGATCTGGCACCACAGGTCCGACTGGGCGCCGCCGCCGAGGACCCGCAGCGGCTCGAGCCGACGGCCGACGAACGAGTCGGCGACCTCGACCAGCCAGCGCATGTTGTACGCGACCCCCTCGAGCACCGCACGCACCAGGTCGGCCCGGTCGGTGGTCAGCGAGACGTTGAGGAATGCCGCGCGCAGCGTCCGGTCGTCCACCGGCGAGCGCTCGCCCTTGAGCCAGGGCGTGAAGATGACGCCGCCCGAGCCCGGCTGCGCGGCCGCGGCGAGCGCGACGAGGTCGTCGTACGACGGGTCCCAGCTAGGGACGCTGCCGCGCGGGTGGGCGAGCACGCCGTCGCGGATCCACTGCAGGCAGACGCCGGCCGTCTCGTGGTTGTCGATCATCAGGTACTGCCCCGGTCGCACGCCGGGCACCGACGCCATCTGGTGGGCGATGTCGGTCTTCTTCCAGGGAACCGCGCAGGACACCCAGGACGTCGTGCTGATGGTGATGTGCGCCGCGAAGTCGTGCACCGCACCGGACGCCATGTACGCGGCGTGCAGGTCGGGGACGCCGGTGACCACCGGTACGCCGGCCGGGAGCCCGAGCTCGGCGGCCGCTGCCGCGCTGAGCCCGCCGAGCACTGAGCCTGCGGGGATGAGCTCGGGGAGCCGGCCAGGGTCGCGACCTGACGCCCGCACCAACCGGGGGACGTAGCGCAGGGGCCGCCCGGCCCGGTTGTCCGTCAGCCAGGACGCGACCATCGACGCGGGAGTCGCGGCGGCCCGGCCGGTGAAGCGCAGCCCGAGGTAGTCGACCGGCTCCAGCAAAGTGGCGGCCCGCGCGTACACGTCGGGTCGCTCGTGGGCCAGGAAGAGCGCGTGCCCGCTCGGGTCGGCGCCCCCCGGCGAGGGCGCACCGCCGGTGTAGCGCAGCCACGGCAGGATCGCAGTGGGTCTGTACCCGGCGGCGATCCCGCCGAACTTCGCCTTGCTGAAGCGGGCGCCGCGATCGTCGGCCCAGGTCAGGCACGGTCCCACCGCCGCGCCGGCTGCGTCGACCGGCACCGTCGAGGCGTACTGGCCGGTGATGCCGACACCGAGCAGCTCCACTGGGTCGGCCACTTCGTCGGCGAGCAGCTCGCGGACGCCGGCGGTGATGCCCGCCCACCAGCTGGCCGGGTCCTGCTCCACGCCGCCGTCGTCGGTGAAAGTCGTGGTCAGCTCGGACTGCCGGGACCCAAGGATCGTGCCGTCCTGCGCGACGGCGCCTACCTTCAGCCCGCTCGTCCCGAGGTCGACCGCGAGCACCCAGCCGGTCACGGCTCCACGCTCGCGGCCGTCAGTCCTGCGGGACGGCGTACATCGCGTCCAGCGCACCGGACAGCAGGAAGTTGACGACGTCGTTGCCGGCCGGGGTCCCGGCCATCCCGTACAGCGCGCCGCTGCGGGCCGGCTCGCCGCGGTGAGCCAGTGCGTACGCCACCCCGTCGGCGAGGTCGGTGGCGAACTCCTCGGCCAGCCCCTCGCGGGTGTTCGGCCGGGTCACGCAGAAGTGCAGCCCGGCCGGGAGCTGGTCGGGGTTCATCCGCCAGCCGCGGGAGGTGAGCAGGTCGTTGACCAGGAAGATGTCGAGCCCGCCGTCGGCCTCGGGCCGGGCTGCGCCGAAGGCCACCAGGAACGTCGGGTCTTCCCCGTACACCCGCAGCTCGGGCTGGGCCTGCACCGCGGCCTTGATCTTCTGCGCGGTCGCGTGGATCGCCGCGGCCGCGTCGAGGTAGCCCTGCTCGCCGGTGGTCAGCATCGCCGCCCAGGCCGCCGCGATGAGCCCGCCCGAGCGGCTGCCGGACATGCCGGGGGAGATGTAGAGGCCGCCCGGCCAGTCCGGGAAGGTGAAGTACTGGTACCGCCGCAGGGTTGCGTCGCGGTAGAGCAGCACGGAGGTGCCCTTGAGGGCGTACCCGAACTTGTGGGTGTCCGCCGACATCGAGGTCACGCCCGGGACCCGGAAGTCGAACGCGGGCACCTTGACCCCGAGCCGGGCGATCCACGGCAGCAGGAACCCGCCGAGGCATCCGTCCACGTGCAGCCCGATGTCGTGCTCCAGCGCGAGTGCGCCCAGCTCCTCGATCGGGTCGACCAGCCCGTACGGGTAGGAGCCGGCCGATCCGACGAGGGCGACCGTGTTCGGCGTGATGTGGTCGCGTACCCAGTCGACGTCGACGAGGAAGTCCTCGCGCAGCGGCGCCCGCAGCAGCGTGATCCCGAAGTAGTGGCAGGCCTTGTCGATGGCGACGTGCGCCGAGTCCGGGATGATGATCTCCGGCGCGGTGATGCCCCGGGTGGCCAGGCCGCGCTCGCGGTAGACCAGCATCGGGTTCATCAGGCTCTCGCTGCCGCCGGAGGTGATGACGCCGACTGTCTGGGCGTCGCCGCCGAGCATGGCCGCCGTCATCGCGACGATCTCGCCCTCGAACTTGGTCGAGCTGGGGTACATGTCGCGCTGCAGCACGTTCGCGTGCGCGAACTTCTCGAAGACCTCGGTGAGGAACGCGTACTGCTCGTGGTCCCCGAGGTAGAGGGAGCCGCTGACCTTGCCGGTGTCTCCGAGGGCGTCCTCCTCGGTCGACATCGTCGCGATCTGGGCGAGCACCTCGGCGCGGGACAGCGGCTGGGCCGGGATGTCGCGATGCGTCACGAACCGCTTCTTGTACGGGTAGAAGCTGTCGAGCATCTCTTGGATCTGCGCGGCGGTCAGCTCGGCCATGCGTCCTCTCCTCGGTCGTCGGCGCCGGTCAGCCTATGCCCGAGGGTGCGACTGCTTCAGATCTCGTCGTCGTACCTGGCCCTGGCTTCGACGACCTGGGACATGTGCAGCTCGGCCCAGTCGCGGATGGCGGCGATCGGGGTCTGCAACGTCTGGCCGAGCTCGGTCAGCTCGTACTCCACCCGTGGGGGCACCTCGGCGAAGACCGTGCGGGTGAGCAGGCCGTCGCGCTCGAGGGCGCGCAGGGTCTGCGTGAGGACCTTGGGTGCGACCCCGCCGACAGCCAGCCGCAGCTGGGTGAAGCGCAGTGGTCCGCCTCGCAGCGAGCCGACCACCAGGACGGTCCACTTGTCACCGATCCGGTCCAGGACGTGGCGGGTCGGGCACTTCGGGTCGTATGCATCGCCTCGCTCGTTCGAGTGCGCGGACGTGCCGCGCGCTGTGATGGTAACCATGAGGTATCTATAGCACGTTGAAGTTGTTAGTACCCGCTGGTTACCGTGAGACCTCACCTACTCGCTCGAGGAGAACGACATGAAGGTCTTGCTGTACGGAGCGACCGGAAGCATCGGGTCGCGGATCGCCACCGAGCTGCTCTCCCGCGGCCATGACGTCACTGCTGCTGTGCGGAGCCCTGAGCGGGGAGCCGGCCTCGACGTCCGGCTGTCCACCGTTGTCTCCGACGTGACTGACGCGAGCTCGGTCGCCTCGGCGGCCGCCGGCCACGACGCGGTCATCAGCGCTGTCGGGGCGCCGCTCGACGGTTCCGGGTCGCCGACCTTCCTGACCGACAGCATCCATGCGCTGAGCGACGGGCTGGCCTCGGCCGGAGTTCGCCGGCTGCTCCTCGTGGGTGGCGCCGGGAGCCTGCAGGTCGCACCCGGCCTCGACCTGGTCGACACCCCGGAGTTCCCGGAGCTGTGGAAGGCGGGCGCCCTGGCTCACCGCGAGGTGCTCCGCGCGCTACGTAGCGGGGTCGTCGGGACCGAGCTGGACTGGACCTATTTCTCGCCTGCTGCGCTCATCCAACCTGGCGTACGGACCGGGGTGTTCCGGGTCGGCGGCGACGAGCTGCTCACCGACGACGCCGGCAACAGCAGGATCTCCGGCGAGGATTTCGCGATCGCGGTCGCGGACGCCGTCGAGAGCGGCCAGCCGTCGCGCGGCCGGGTGACCGTCGCGTACTGAGGTTGGCTAGTACTGAGGTCGGCTAGCTGCCGGACAGTCGACGGCACCGACGGTGATGGGGGCTTCGCCGTCGGTGCCGTCATGCTCGCGCGGGTCGCAGAACCTGCTTGAGCGGTACTGAATGTCCGGTCGGGACACAAGAAAGACGGTACGTCGAGCAAGGTCAACGCCAGGCAAACGCTGCCGTGCCCGTACTTCTTACGGTTGTGGGCACTCGATCAGCCCGATCGTCAGGGCTGCGGCCGTCAGGCGTCAAGCAGGTCCAGGTAGCCCTCGCTGGCTCGCCACAGCGCATCCGCGGTCGGCCCGAGCTTGGTCGGTGTCCACTGCCGGTCGTTGTACGCCGTGGCGGCTGCGCGCAGCGACTGCAGGCTGATGGCGCGCTCGTCTGCGAGGCGCGCGGCAAGCTCGTCCAGGCTAGGCTCGGACAGGCCGGCGGCATGGCCTCGGCCTTCCCGCAGCGCCGTCAGTGCGGCTTCGTCGATGCCGGTCTCGATGGCCCAGACCAGGAGCGGGCGAACGATCCGGTGGTTCCACACCGGGGCGTGCGCCGACCGCCACAGCACAGAGATCGGGTTCCTCGCCAACCGCGTCATGCCCAGCCAGTGCTCGGCTGCGGGTGGGCGGGTGAGCCAGGCGACGTCGGCGGCCGGGAGGTCCAGCGACAGTGCGGCCTCCACGGCCTCTAGCTCAGCCGGAGTCCCCAGGATGGCAGCGAAGGCCCACAGCTGCGTCACGCGTACCGGGCCGGTGGTCCTCGGCAGCTCGGCCAGCCGGGCGCACTCGCTTGCCGCGAGCTCCACGTGATGCACAGCCCGGGTCCAGTTCACGCTGTCATCCTGGCGTATCGCGGCGATGGGCCGCGGCGGTACCTTGAGTCCCTGCTCAGGTCGGCGCGACGACGGAGGCACCGTGGAGGTCAAGGAACTCGGGCACCTGGTGCTCTACGTGCACGATCTGGGGACGTCGGTGCGCTTCTACCGCGACGTGCTCGGCTGGCGTCCCATCTTGGGCGGTGACGACAACCCGGTGTCCTTCCCGGCCGCGGCCTTCTCGGCGCCGTCCAACCGCACGCACCACGAGTTGCTGCTGA
>JANYIP010000178.1 GCA_025361995.1 Streptomycetales bacterium
AGTTCTCGCCGACGCCGACGCCGACGACGAGAGGGGAGTTGCGGCGGGCACCCACGACGACGTCGGGGTCGTCGGCATGCACGGCGACCAGGGTGAAGGCCCCGCGCAGCCTCCGGCAGACCTGCCGCATGGCCTCCGCGAGGTCGCCACCGGCAGGGGCGTACGTCTCGGCCAGCAGGTGCGCGACGACCTCAGTGTCGGTGTCCGAGCGCATCTCGTGCCCGCGGGACTCGAGCTCGGTCCGCAGTGCCGCGAAGTTCTCGATGATCCCGTTGTGGATCACCGCCACCCGCGCACTGTCGTCCAGGTGCGGGTGGGCGTTGCGGTCGGTCGGGCCGCCGTGGGTGGCCCACCGGGTGTGTCCCATGCCGATCGTGCTCGGCGGCAGCGGCTGCTCGACGAGGAGCTTCTCGAGGTTGGCCAGCTTGCCGGCCCGCTTGCGGGTGACGAGCGTCGCGAGGCCCGGCTGCCCTACCGGGACGCTCACGAGCGCGATGCCGGCGGAGTCGTACCCGCGGTACTCCAACCGCCGCAGACCCTCGATCACGACCTCAGCGGCCTGCTGGTGCCCGACGTATCCCACGATGCCGCACATGCCACCAGGGTACGTTCCCGGGCGGGCGGGTCAGCGCGGATCAGGCCAGCGACGTACGGACGACCTCGGCGAGCCGGTCCGCGACAGCCCTGGCCTGGTCCGCCGCAGCCGCCTCGACCATCACCCGTACAAGCGGCTCGGTGCCGCTGGACCGCAGCAGGACCCGGCCGGTCGAGCCCAGCTCGGCCTCGGCTACGGCGACCGCGTCGGCGAGCTCGCGGCTGCCGTCGATCCGCGTCTTGTCGACCCCACGGACGTTCACCAGCACCTGCGGGAGCCGCTGCATCACGGCAGCCAGCTCGGCGACGGGCTTGCCGCTGGCCGCGACCTGCGCGAGCAGGTGCAGCGCGGTCAGCAGGCCGTCGCCGGTGGTGGCGTGGTCCGCCATGATGACGTGGCCGGACTGCTCACCGCCCAGCACGTACCCGCCGTCCTTCATGGCCTCGAGCACGTAGCGGTCACCGACCGCAGTCTCGACGATGCGTACGCCCTCGCGCTCCATGGCGATCCGGAAGCCGAGGTTGGCCATCACGGTGGACACGACCGTGTCGCCGGTGAGCTCGCCGCGGTCGTGCAGGGCCAGCGCAAGGATCGCGAGGATCTGATCCCCGTCGATGACCTGGCCGGCCGCGTCCACGGCCAGGCACCGGTCGGCGTCACCGTCGTGCGCGATCCCGACGTCCGCGCCGTGCTCGAGCACGGCGGCGGCCAGCGGCTCGAGGTGGGTCGAGCCGCAGCCGGCGTTGATGTTCCAGCCGTCGGGCTCGGCGGCGATCGTGACCACCTCGGCGCCGGCGCGGCGCAGGGTGGCCGGCGCTGCTGCGTAGGCGGCGCCGTTGGCGCAGTCCAGCACGACCTTGAGCCCGGCCAGGGAGGCGGGGGCCGTCGCGACCAAGTGGTCGACGTACCGCTCGGTGGCACCCTCCAGGGGGCTGATCCGGCCCACCTGCGCGCCGGTCGGGCGCTCCCACGACTCGCCCATGTGGGCCTCGATCGCGTCCTCGACCGAGTCCTCGAGCTTGACGCCGCCGCGGGCGAAGAACTTGATCCCGTTGTCCGGCATCGGGTTGTGCGAGGCGGACAGCATGACGCCGAGGTCCACCCCGAGCGACTCCGTCAGGTACGCCACCCCCGGCGTCGGGATGACCCCCGCGTCCAGGACGTCCACGCCGGCGCTGGCGAGCCCGGCCACCACCGCCGCCGAGAGGAACTCCCCGGAAGCCCGGCCGTCACGACCGACGACGGCGACCGGACGGTGCCCGGCGAACTCGCCAGCGTCGCCGAGGACGTGGGCGGCGGCAACAGCCAGGTCCAGGGCCAGCTCGGCCGTCAGGTCACGGTTGGCCAGACCTCGTACGCCATCGGTGCCGAAGAGCCGACCCATCGCGGGGCGGCCTACCGCTTGCTGTACTGCGGAGCCTTGCGGGCCTTCTTGAGGCCGTACTTCTTGCGCTCGGTGGCACGCGCGTCGCGAGTCAGGAAGCCGGCCTTCTTCAGCGTCGGCCGGTTCTCCTCGACGTCGATCTCGTTGAGGCAGCGGGCGATGCCCAGGCGCAGGGCGCCGGCCTGACCGCTGACGCCGCCGCCGTTGATGCGGGCGATCACGTCGTACCGGCCCTCGAGGTCGAGAATCTTGAACGGGTCGTTCACCAGCTGCTGGTGGACCTTGTTCGGGAAGTACACGGCGAGCTGGCGGCCGTTGACCGTCCACTGCCCGGTGCCCGGGACGAGGCGCACGCGGGCGATCGCCTCCTTGCGGCGACCGGTGGCCGCTGCGGGCTTGGTCACGACCTCGCGCGGCGGGCGAACGACAACGGTCTCAGAGGTGTACTCGGACGGCTCGTCCGCCTCGACCCCGTCCGCGCTGTCGGCAGCGTCTGCTGTGTCGACTGTGTCGACCTCGGCGACCTCGGCGGCCTCGTCGATCTCTGCGGTCTCGCTCACTGCCACGGTTCCTCTCGTGTCACTCATCGGGTGTCGCCGTGGCCTACTGTGCGACCTGGCTGATCTCGAACGGGATGGGCTGCTGCGCCTGGTGCGGGTGCTCCGGACCGGCGTACACCTTGAGCTTGGTGATCTGGGCGTTGCTCAGCTTGTTGTGCGGGAGCATCCCCTTGACGGCCTTCTCGACGGCCCGCCGCGGGTTCTTGGCCAGCAGGTCGGTGTAGTTCGTCGCCGACAGGCCACCCGGGAAGCCGGAGTGCCGGTACGCGAGCTTCTGCTTCGCCTTGGACCCGGTGAGCGCGACCTTGCCGGCGTTGATCACGATGACGAAGTCGCCCATGTCCATGTGCGGTGCGAAGACCGGCTTGTGCTTGCCGCGCAGGAGCGTCGCGACGTGGCTGGCCAGGCGGCCCAGCACGACGTCCGACGCGTCGATGATGTACCACTGACGGTCGACGTCGGCGGGCTTGGGGCTGAACGTACGCACGGTCGTAGGCCTTCTGGTCGCTGCGGATCTGGACGCGGTCCCGGAAAGGACACCGCCGTCGCGGCCAGCCCGGGCAGACCCGGGAGGCACAACGACTCGTCAGCGTACCTGTGGAGTCGCCAGAGGGTCAAAAGCGACGGGCATCGACGCGCCTTTCGACGTTGACTGGCCCTCACCGCGTACGGTCCACCCGCCCCTCGTCCCACACCGGCTCCGCGGCCTCGTAGACCGTGCCGTCAGAGCCGAACACCAGGTACCGGTCGAAGCCGCGCGCGAACCAGCGGTCATGGGTCACGGCGAGCACAGTCCCGTCGTACGCCTCGAGGCCCTCCTCCAGCGCTTCCGCGCTCGCGAGGTCGAGGTTGTCGGTCGGCTCGTCGAGCAGCAGCAGGGTCGTGCCGTCGATCTCCAGGAGCAGGATCTGGAACCTCGCCTGCTGCCCGCCCGACAGGGTGTCGAACGGCTGCTCCGCCTGCTGGTCGAGCTCGTACCGGCGCAGCGCAGCGATCGCGGGCCCACGCTGCAAGGCCTTGTGCTCCCACAAGATGTCGAGCAGCGGGCGCCCGACGAGCTCGGGGTGCTCATGGGTCTGGGCAAAGTGTCCGGCCACCACCCGGGCGCCCAGCTTCCACTCACCGGTGTGCTTGACCGGACCGCCGCCGAGCAGCCGGAGGAAGTGCGACTTGCCGGAGCCGTTGCTGCCGAGGACCGCGACGCGTTCACCGTAGAAGACCTCGAGGTCGAAGGGCTTCATCAGGCCGGTGAGCTCTAGAGCGGTGCAGGTGACCGCCCGTACCCCGGTCCGGCCGCCGGTCAAGCGCATCCGCAGGTTCTGCTCCTTCGGCGGAGCCTGCGGCGGCCCGGCGTCCTCGTACCGCCGCAGCCGGGTCTGCATCGCGTGGTAGCGGTTGGCCATGTCCGGTGAGATGGCGGCCTGCTGCTGCAGTGTCTTGACGAGCGCCTTGAGCCGGACGTGCTCCTCGTCCCAGCGCCGCAGCAGCTCTTCGAGCCGCTCATGCCGGTCCTTGCGCGCCGGGTGGTACGTCGAGAACCCCCCACCG
>JANYIP010000143.1 GCA_025361995.1 Streptomycetales bacterium
ACGAAGCGGACCCCGGCGTTCACGAAGAACGAGATCCGCTGGACCACGTCGCCGAAGTCCTCCGGCGCGACCTGGCCGGCGTCGCGGACGGCGTCCAGCACGGCGATCGCGGTGCACATCGCGTACGCGACCTCCTGCACCGTCGTCGCCCCGGCCTCCTGCAGGTGGTAGCTGCAGATGTTGATCGGGTTCCAGCGCGGGATGCGCGTGACGGTGTACGCGATCAGGTCGGTGGTCAGCCGCAGCGACGCCGCCGGCGGGAAGACGTACGTCCCACGGGACAGGTACTCCTTGATGATGTCGTTCTGGGTGGTTCCCTGGAGCAGCACGGCGGCGCCGGGTCCTGACGTGCCCGCCTGCTCCTCGGCGGTGACCTGGTAGAGGGCGAGCAGCCACATCGCGGTCGCATTGATCGTCATCGAGGTGTTCATCTCGGTGAGCGGGATGTCGGCGAAGAGGGCCTGCATGTCGCCGAGGTGTGCCACCGGGACCCCGACCTTGCCCACCTCACCGCGGGCGAGCTCGTCGTCCGGGTCGTAGCCGGTCTGGGTCGGGAGGTCGAACGCCACCGACAGGCCCGTCTGGCCCTTGGCCAGGTTGCGGCGGTAGAGCTCGTTGGACGCGGCCGCCGACGAGTGCCCGGCGTACGTCCGCATCACCCACGGTGTGTCCCGCTCGCGGTCACTCATCCGGCGAGCGTACTTGTCAGGCTCCGAGCCCCTGCTGGGGGATGGCGCTGGGGCCGCTGAGGTCGATCGCGCGCTGCAGGTGCAGGATCCGGTGCAGCCGGGTCACGGCGAGCAGGCGGAGCAGCCGGGGCTGCGGGTCGACGAGGACGAGGCGGCGTCCGGCCCGCAGACAGTTGCGGTGCGTGGTCACGAGCAGGCCGAGGCCCACGCTGTCGACGACCCTGACCTCGGAGACGTCGATGACGACGTCCATCTCGGGACCGGACTCGATCGCGAGCGCCAGGGCCTCGCGCAGCTCGCCCACCGTCGTCACGTCAAGTCGCTCCGGCAGGATCAGGTCGGCCCTGCTCACACTGGTCGAACGCATGCAGCCTCCGCTCGCGGCGGCGACCGCAGCACCAGGACCCACGGGCCGGGTCCGGCGGGGGGGGAAGAGGTCGCCGTCGTAGGGCGGGCAGCGTCGTCAGGTCGTCGACGGCGCTGGCCCCGACGGAACGTTAGGCCGTGTGGGTGTACGCGGCGGTGACGACACGCGGACCGAGCCGGCAAAATCCTCGCTCTGCCCGGCGCATCTAGTCGTAGTTGTAGAAGCCCTGCCCGGTCTTGCGCCCCAGGTCACCTGCGACGACCATCCGCTGCAGCAGCTCCGGCGGGAAGAACGTCTCGTTCGCGGTGTCGGCGTAGATGTTGCGGGTGGCGTTGAGCATGATGTCCACGCCGGTCAGGTCGGCGGTCTCCAGCGGACCCATCTTGTGGCCGAAGCCCAGCCGGCAGGCCGTGTCAAGGTCCTGTGCGCTCACCACCCCAGACTCGACCAGGCTGATCGCCTGGACGGTCAGGGCGGCGATCAGCCGCGTCGTCACGAAACCGGCGACGTCGCGGTTGACCACGATGCAGGTCTTACCCACCGACTCGGCGAACCCACGAGCCGCGGCCACGGTCGCCTCGGAGGTCTTGAGGCCGCGGACCAGCTCGCACAGCTGCATCATCGGTACCGGCGAGAAGAAGTGGGTGCCCACCACCGACTCGGGCCGCTGCGTCACCGCAGCGATGGACGTGATCGGGATCGCCGAGGTGTTGCTCGCGAGGATCGCCTCGGGCTTGCAGACCCGGTCAAGCACGCCGAACACGGCGTGCTTGACCTCGATCTGCTCGAACACGGCCTCCACGACCAGGTCGGCACCGGTCGCGGCCTCCTCAAGATTGGTGGTGGTACGGATCCGGGCGAGCGCAGTCTCGGCGTCCCGAGCGGTCATCCGGTCCTTGGCGACGAAGCGGTCCAGCGAGGCTCTGATTCCCGCACGCCCGCGGGCCAGCTGCTCCTCGCCGACGTCCCGCATCACGACGTCGTGCCCTGCCACGGCTGCGACCTGGGCGATGCCCGCACCCATCAGCCCTGCGCCGACCACAGCAACCGTTGACATCAGTACTCCCCTCGACCTCACCGACCCTGCGTGGACCCTAACCCCGCCTTGCCGCCTGGCTGCGCCCGCCCTTGCCGTGAGGTCTCCAGCGTGCTCAGCCCGCGAGGCTGCGCCAGACTGGTCGGGTGCGGGCAGCGAACACCTACTCGTTCATCTTCGGTCCCGTCGTCGCCTTCGCCGGGATCGGTGTCCTCACGCTCCTGCTGCGCTGGGCGTTCGGCCGCGGGGGCTCCCTGATCGCCGCCCCGCCGCGCCCGGGATCCCCCCAGGAGTACGGGCTGCTGGTGGCGGTCGCGGCTCCTCGTACCTCCGCCGAGGGCGAGGCTCTGCGCCGGCTGCTCACGGGAGAGGGGCTGCGGGCGACCCTCACGACCACCGTCGAGGGACCGCGGCTGATGGTGTTCCCCTCTGACGAGGTCCAGGCGCGCGCGATCCTGGCGCAGGGCTGAGTTCCCGAAACAGCTGAGCTTGCGATCAGCTATGAGCGCTCGGGGGTGTTCCCGTACCCATACCCGGCCTGCGGGTAGCGTCCGCCGGCAGCCGACCCGACGGGCATCGCCGCGTCCAGCCGGACGAGCTCCGCCGAGGTCAGCTCCAGCACCAGGGCACCGACGTTCTCCTCCAGGTAGGCGCGGCGCTTGGTCCCCGGGATCGGGACCACGTCCGGACCCTGTGCCAGCACCCATGCCAGCGCGAGCTGGCCCGGGGTGGCACCGCGCTCGGCTGCCACCGCGCGTACCTCGTCGACCAGCCGCAGGTTCGCGGTGAAGTTCTCGCCCTGGAACCGCGGGTTCCCCCGCCGGAAGTCGTCGGCGTCGAAGTCGTCCGGGCTGGTGAGCGTGCCGGTGAGGAACCCGCGGCCCAGCGGGCTGAACGGCACGATGCCCACACCGAGCCGGCGAGCCGCGGGGACGAGCTCGGCCTCGAGGTCACGCGTCCACAGCGACCACTCGCTCTGCAGGGCGGTGATCGGGTGCACCGCGGCTGCCCGCGCCAGGGTCTGGGCACTGACTTCCGACAGCCCGAGGTGGCGGACCTTGCCCGCGGCGACGAGCTCAGCCATCGCACCCACCGTGTCCTCGACCGGCACTGTCGTGTCGACCCGGTGCTGGTAGTACAGGTCGATGTGGTCGACACCGAGCCGGATCAGGCTGGCGTCGCAGGCGGCCCGGACGTAGCCGGGGTGGCCGTCCGTCCGCATCGTCCCGTCATCGCGGATCAGCCCGAACTTGGTCGCCAGCACCACCTCGTCACGGCGGTCGGCGATCGCCCGGCCGACCAGGCTCTCGTTGTGCCCGTCCCCGTACACGTCTGCGGTGTCCAGGAACGTGATGCCGAGATCGAGCGCTCGGTTGATGGTGGCGATGGACTCGGCCTCGTCGGCCGCACCGTACGACTGGGACATTCCCATGCAGCCCAGGCCCTGCGCGGAGACCACCAGCGCGTGTTCCCCGCGGCCGAGCGTGCGGGTGGGTCCTGGCGTTTCGGTCCGGGCGGCGCTCACCAGAGCATCCTGCCCTTAGCCGTCGTAGTAGTCGACATCAGGCTCCCGGACGATCTCCGCCCCGAGCGCACGGAGCTGGGCGTCGAACCCGGGGTACCCCCGGTCCAGGTGGTAGCCGTGGCTCACCGTGGTGATCCCCTCGGCCACCAGCCCGGCCATGATCAGCCCGGCGCCGGCTCGGATGTCGGTCGCCCGGACCGGTGCGCCCGAAAGCCGCTCCCGGCCGCGTACCACTGCGTGATGTCCGTCGGTACGGATGTCCGCGCCGAGCCTCGCGAGTTCGTCGACGAACATGAACCGCGCCTCGAACAGGTTCTCGGTCACCATCGCCGCGCCCTCGGCCACCGCGTTCAGGGCCAGCACCATCGGCTGCAGGTCGGTGGCGAACCCGGGGTACGGGAGGGTGACGACATCCACCGCCGTGGGCCTGCGGTCGCACACCACCCGGAAACCGTCGGCGGTCCGGTGGACCTCGGCGCCGGCCTGGGTCACCTTGTCGAGCGCGATCTCCAAGTGCTCGGCGTGCGCGTTGTGGACCGTGACATCGCCTCTGGTCATGACCGCGCCGATCGCCCAGGTCCCCGCCACGATGCGGTCCGAGACGGTCGCATGGTCGACCGGGGTCAGCCGGTCGACGCCCTGGACCTCCAGCGTCGACGTCCCCACCCCGCCGATCTGCGCACCCATGTCGGCGAGCATCCGGCAGATGTCGATGATCTCCGGCTCGCGCGCGGCGTTGTCGATCACCGTCGTGCCGCGGGCCAGCACGGAGGCCATCAGCAGGTTCTCGGTCGCCCCGACACTGGGGAAGTCCAGCCAGATCTGAGCGCCCACCAGACCGCCTGGCGGGGCGCTGGCGACCAGGAACCCGTGCTCGTTCTCGACGGTCGCCCCCAGCCGTACCAGCCCGTCGACGTGCAGGTCGAGCGGGCGCGAGCCGATGGCATCACCACCGGGGCGGGCGACGTGGGCGCGACCGACCCGGGCGACCAGCGGCCCGAGCACGTTGATGCCGGCTCGCATCCGCCTGACGAGGTCGTAGTCAGCCTGGTGGCCGGGAACTTCCGGCACCTTGATCGTGACCGCCGAGCCGACCCTGTCGTGGTCCACCTGGCAGCCGAGGCGCCCGAGCAGCTGGCCCATGATCTCGACGTCGAGGATGTCCGGGACTTCGCGGATGGTCGTGCTTCCCTCGGCCAGCAGCGCCGCAGCCATCAGCTTGAGCGCGCAGTTCTTGGCGCCGGTGACCCGCACCTCGCCGGCGAGCCGCGCGCCACCTGTCACCCGGAACCGCTCCACGGTGCCAGCGTACGGCCGCCTCGCCCCGGCTCCGGCACATGGGGAAGGCATAGGGTTCGAGTCGTGGTGAACCTCACGCGCATCTACACCCGGACCGGTGACGAGGGCACGACCTCGCTCGGCGACCTGTCTCGTACCTCAAAGGGCGACCTGCGCCTCGCGGCGTACGCCGATGTCGACGAGGCCAACTCGTGCATCGGGGTCACCCTCGCCCTCGGCGGACTGCCCGAGCCGCTGCAGGTTCTGCTCACCCGCATCCAGAACGACCTCTTCGACGTCGGCGCCGACCTCTGCACGCCGGTCACCGAGAACCCCGCCTATCCCCCGCTGCGAGTGGAGGAGTCGTACGTCAGCCGGCTCGAGGCGGACTGCGACACGTACAACGACCAGCTCGGGAAGCTGCGCTCCTTCGTGCTACCCGCGGGGACCCCTGGCGCGGCGCTGCTGCACGTGGCCCGTACCGTTGTCCGTCGCGCCGAGCGCTCGACGTGGGCGGCACTGGGAGTCCACGCAGACACGATGAACCCGCTGACTGCGCGCTATCTCAACCGGCTCTCGGACCTGCTCTTCATCCTCGCCAGGTACGCCAACACCCCTGCAGCGGGCGGCGCCGGCGATGTCCTGTGGACCCCGGGCGAGAACCGCTAGCGCTCTCGGCTAGCCCTCTCCCAGCTTGGGTGGCAGCGCAGGATTCGGCGGCAGGCGCGTGTGGTTTGTCGGTGCCGGAACACCAACAAACCACACGAACCCCCTGGTCGGGAGATGCAGCTCAACTGGTGGGAGCCCCAGCGAGGCGCAGGCGTACTTCAGCACGCTCGATCGCGCTCTCGAGCTGTGATATCTCGAAGTCAGCCGAGCTCCCGGCGTCGTCGCGGGCGCTGCCGGCCTTGAGCTGGTCGAGCCTAGCCATCGCGGCGGTCTTGGCCGCCTCAGCCCGGGGTACGTCGATGGCGTCGACAAGCTCGGCCACGCCTGCGAGCAGCGTCACCCGGGTGGACACCCCGTTGATGGGACCATCACCGACGTCGGCCACGCCAGGGATGCCGTCTGCGGCACCAGCACTCGTGTCGACCTGGACGAAGCCCCCGTGCACCGCGAGGCGCACGACGACGCCGTCCGGCTGCTCGACCTTGACCTCGCCGGCCACCACGTCACCCACGAAGGGTGCGTGACCGGGGAGCACGGTGAGGCTTCCCTCGGAGGTCCGCAACACCACGGCGACTGCCGCCCCGGCGAGCAGGGTCTGCTCGGGCGTGACCACCTCGAGCGCGAGCTCGACGGCCATCAGCTGCCCTCGAGGGTGCGCGCCTTGGCGAGCACGGACTCGACGCCGCCGACGTTGAGGAAGGCCTGCTCAGGCACGGTGTCGAGGTCGCCGTTCACAATGGCCTCGAAGGACTCGATGGTCTCCTGGATCGGTACGAAGATGCCCTCGACCCCGGTGAAGACCTCAGCCACGAAGAACGGCTGGGACAGGAACCGCTGGATCTTGCGCGCCCGGGTGACCGTGACCCGGTCCTCCTCGGACAGCTCGTCCAGGCCGAGGATCGCGATGATGTCCTGCAGCTCCTTGTACCGCTGCAGCACGGACTGGACGTCGCGCGCGACCTTGTAGTGGCGGTCGCCCACGATCTCCGGAGCCAGGATGTTCGAGGTCGACGCCAGCGGGTCGACGGCCGGGTAGATGCCCAGCGCGGCGGTCTGCCGGGAGAGCTCGGTGGTGGCGTCGAGGTGGGTGAACGTGGTGAAAGGTGCCGGGTCGGTGTAGTCGTCCGCGGGGACGTACACCGCCTGCAGGGAGGTGATCGACTTGCCCCGGGTGGAGGTGATTCGCTCCTGGAGCTCGCCCATCTCGTCAGCCAGGGTCGGCTGGTACCCCACGGCCGAGGGCATCCGGCCGAGCAGCGTGGAGACTTCGGAACCGGCCTGGACGAAGCGGAAGATGTTGTCGACGAAGAGCAGTACATCCTGGTTCTGGACGTCCCGGAAGTACTCGGCCATGGTGACCGCGGCCAGAGCCACCCGCAGGCGGACGCCCGGCGGCTCGTCCATCTGGCCGTAGACGAGCGCTGCCTTCTC
>JANYIP010000056.1 GCA_025361995.1 Streptomycetales bacterium
GAGCTCGTCGGCCGACGGAAAGAGCGCGCGGACGGGGACGTCGTCGAGGATCATCGCCACCCGGCCTTGCCGGAAGGCCGTCCGCATCGCGTCCACCGAGCCGGTGGAGGAGTCGTCGACCGTCACCCCGGTGGCACCCAGCTCCAGGCGTGCGGCCAGCCCGGCGACGCAGGCCGGAGAGCTCACCTCGATGGTTTTCGCGTCCGCGTTCACGAGGCTGCCGCCCTCGCCGTAGATCCAGGGCAGCAGGCCGTTCGCGTCGGCGGGCGCGTACAGCGTCTGGACGCCCTCGGCGGTCAGCTTGAGCCGGGCCGTCGTGAGGTCGGCCCAGGTACGCGGCACCGCCACGTTCGCTCTGGTCAGCAGGGCGACGTTGTAGAGCAGCGCGGGACCGTCGGCGCTGCGGGGGAGCGCGACGATGCGGCCGTCGTACTTGCCGGTCGCCGCGACGTTCGGGAACTGGTCGTCGAGCGGGTCGACCGCGGGGGTGTCGTCGAGCCGGGCCAGGTATCCGCGGGACGCGAAGTCGGCCACCCAGCTCGAGTCCAGAGTGAGGACGTCCGGCGCCCCCGAAGTGGTCTGGGCGGCGGTGTCGAAGCGTCCCCGGGCCTCGTCGGGCGGGACGGTGACGTAGTCCACCGCGACGCCCGGGTTCAGCTGCTCGAAGCCCTCGACCAGGCTGGTCATCGCGGCCTGCGCGCCGGTCTGCGTCGAGATGTCCCACCACAGGAGGTGCCCGGTCAGCCGCGTCGGCGACGGGGTCGCGACCGGTGCCGAACCTGTGCAGGCGGACGCCGTGAGGAGCACCCCCACGAGGGTCGCGGCAGCTGCGATCGCACCGCGTCTCACCTGTCGCCTCCTCGGCTGCTCCGCCCGCCACGCTAGCAACCCGGCTCACGTACCATCCGGTCGTGCATCGTTACACGGAAGAAACGGACCGACTGGCGCAGGCCGTCATCGACTACACCCGTCGCCGGATGCGGCTCGACCCGGTGCCGCTCGACGGTCCGAAGCCCTACGCCGAGCTCCTCGCGCTCGCCGGCGAGACCATCACCGCTGGCGGCCTGGGCGGGGAGAAGGCGCTCCAGCTCTTCGACGACGTCCTGTCCAAGGCCTGCATCTCGGTGGACCACCCGCGCTACCTGTCCTTCATCCCCGCCGCGCCGACGGAGGCTGCCAGCCTCTTCGACCTGGTCGTCGGTGCGTCCTCCATCTATGGCGGCTCGTGGCTCGAGGGAGCCGGCGCCGTGTACGCCGAGAACCAGGCGCTGCGCTGGATCGCCGACCTCGCAGATTTCCCCGCCGAGGCAGGCGGCGTCTTCGTCCAGGGGGGCACCCTCGGGAACCTGTCCGCGCTGGTCGCCGCCCGCCACGACGCGCTCGCACGCCGCGAAGGCCGCCGGCCCGACCGCTGGGTCGTCGCCTGCAGCGCCGAGGCACACTCCTCCATCGCGCACGCCGCCCGCGTGATGGACATCGACGTCCTCGCGGTGCCCGTCGACGACGCCGGCCGGCTCACCGGCGTCGCCCTTGCGGCAGCGCTGGACGCCCACGGCATCGACGACGTGTTCGCGGTCGTCGCCACGGCCGGTACCACCAACTTCGGCATCGTCGACGACCTCGCCTCGGTCGGGGCCGTCGCGCGGGCGCACGGGCTGTGGTTCCACGTCGACGGCGCGTACGGGATCGCGGCTCTCGCGGCTCCGTCGGTCCGGGCGATCTTCGACGGGATCGAGCAGGCCGACTCCTTCATCGTCGACCCGCACAAGTGGCTTTTCGCGCCCTTCGATGCTTGCGCCCTCGTCTACCGCGACCCCGCTAAGGGGTGCGCGGCGCACACCCAGTCGGCCGGCTACCTCGACGTCATCAACGACCGTCCCGACGAGTGGAACCCCTCCGACTACGCCTATCACCTGTCCCGCCGCGCACGCGGGCTGCCGTTCTGGTTCTCGCTCGCGACGCACGGCACCGACGCGTACACCACGGCGATCGAGAGCACGCTCGCCGTCGCGCGGGCTGCGGCGGACGAGATCCGAGCCAGGCCGTACCTCGAGCTGATCCGCGAGCCGGACCTGTCCGTGGTCGTCTTCCGCCGACTCGGCTGGACCTCGCAGCAGTACTACGACTGGTCGGACTCGCTGATGAAGGCGCACTACGCGTTCGTGACACCGAGCGCCCACGCCGGCGAGACCATCACCCGGTTCGCGATCGTCAGCCCGCGTACGACGGTGGCCGACATCTCAGGGATCCTCGACACGATGGCCTGACCGGTCCCCGTACCCTGGGCAGGTTCGTGCTGGCGTGGCGCAACTGGCAGCGCACCCGACTTGTAATCGGGAGGTTGAGGGTTCGATTCCCTCCGCCAGCTCTTGATCAAATTGGTGCTGCCGCAGCTAAGCGGACTCCAGCGCCTCGATCGCTGCAGTCGGAATAATGCCTCTGGCGGCTTCGAGCAAGCGCGCGTCCAGGGTGACGAAGGCATCAGCCTGCAACCGGGTGAGAGCCAGGTACTCGGCATCGAACGTGTCCGGCCAGCCGAGCTGGTCCGCGATCTTCCACGCGACGCCCTGGAGCATGCGGTCACCCAGCAGGCGCAGACGCATTGCACGGAAGTGATCGAGCTGCCGCTCGGCATCCTTCTTGGTGAGGTCTCCGTTCCTGACTGACTGGTAGAGGCGTGACAGCAGCTGGGACCGGATCAGAGCTGGGGCGAGCAGCTGATGGTGGGCGGGAACCGACGCACGGTTCTCTGCGAGACGCAGTGCAACGTCGGGTCCGATCACGTACCGAGTCATGTGGACATACTGCCCGAGGCTGTCCCGCCGACTTAGTCCATCGGCCCGGGCTGAAGTCCTTGGACGTCACCGTTGGAAGGTGAGTGCGCCGGGGCTGCCGCCCGTCAGCGTCAGCAGCGCGCGGTCGACGGTCCAACCGGACATCTGGTCGATGAGGTCGGCGAGGCTCACAGTCCCCGCAGCCAGGGGGCAGTAGACATCGGTGAGCACCGGTCGGTCGAACGTCACGGCTCCGGAGTCATCGGCGCTATACGTGCCGGTGAAGTCGTTGCATCCCACCCGACCCGTGTATCGCGTGGCCGACGTGAAAGTGAGGGTGCCCACCAAGAGCTTGGTGTCGGCAAAAGTCGGGCCACCTACCCGCTGCCCCGAGGTGAGCCGCCATGCGCCCGTGAGCGCGTCACGTGCGCGTACCAGGTCGAGCGGGAACGCCTTCCCTTGTCTGGTCGTGAGCGTCAGCCTCCCCGACGTGACCGCCCAGCCTTTCACCTGGCTGAGCAGGAGAGGCAGCCCGCCGTCGTCCCGATTACCCGAGCACCCGACCGCCGTCTCTGCGACCGAGGTGAACGTGACGGCTCCGTGGTCATCGGCGACGTAGTTCCCGCCGTAGGAGTTGCAGGCATCCGTCCCGCCGAATGTTCCCCCCTGGACGATCACGAGCGTCCCTCCGAGGCCCTGGGTCGATCCGTATCCCGTGACGGTCTGGCCGGGTACCGGGACCCAGGTCCCGAGCAGGTCTTGGACCGAGGCCTCGACGGATCCGCTGGGGGTGGGGCGCGCCGACCCCGTCGGCACCGAGGGGCGACGTACTGAGAGCAACGCCAGACCCGCGACCACCAGAACTCCGACCAAGGCGGCAGCGACCGGGACCAGCCACCTGGATCGCCCGACCGACCAACGCCGGGACGTCACCCGTGGGCGGCCGCCTACCAGATCGGCGACGACAGCGTCGAACCGGGCGTCAGCTTCACGTACGCGTTGGTCCGTCTCGAGCACCGCCACCCGCTCCGCGAACTCCACGCGCAGCAAGGCGGCCAGCCGGTCGTCAGTCATGGTCGACACCTCCGGTCCCGAACGGATCGCCCGCGTCGGCGAGCGCCCGCCTGATCGCAGCGAGCCCACGGCGTACGTGGGAGCGGACGGTTGCCCTCCGGCAACCCAGCACGTGGGAGATCTGCTCGTCGGACGCGTCGGCGTAGTAGCGCAGGACGAGCGCGGCGCGCTGGCTGTCGGGCAAGGCGAGCAGTGCGCGGTCAAGAACCAGTCGACCGATGACGCTGTCGGCCACGTCACTGCCGTCCGGGCGATCTGTCGCCGCGCCCGGCGCGACCGGCGGCTCGCTCCCGGCCAGCCGGCGTCGCCGCGCCCGCAGCTCGTTCAGAAGCACCGCTCGCAGATACTGCTCAGGGCTGCGGCTGGCGGCTACCTGGTCACGCTTGCTGATCGCGGTCTCCAGGGTGGACTGCACCAAGTCCTCGGCCTCGCCCCGTTCGCCGACCAGCAGGTACGCGAACCGCAGCAGCCGCGCTCCGACGCCGGCGAGGTCGATCAGCCCGTCGGCGCCACCCGCGACGGAGCTCGGATCCGCCGCTGGCGGCGCAAGCGCCGGGGGTTCACCCACACCACTGAGATGCGATGACACCCAAGAACCGTTGCACGTCGGCCGGCAAAGCACGTGATCTCGGGTCCGGGTCAGCGCGCGGCCCGGCGCTCGCTGACCCGGACACGAGGCTGTGGGGCGCCGTGCCGGCGGCTCAGGACACTCGGACGAGCTCGTCCAAGACCTGATGGATGAGGAGTCTCGGTGCGACCGAGCGGTCAAGCATCGAGATCTTGCTCCAGCATGTCGCCGAGGGACTCCAGCGTCCCCTCGGCGTCCGGGCCCTCGACCCGCAGGACCAGCGTCTCCCCTTGCTTCACCGCCATACCCATGACTTTGAG
>JANYIP010000226.1 GCA_025361995.1 Streptomycetales bacterium
TTCACCCTCGACCCCCACCAGCAGCTCCAATGCTGAACGCCGCCTACCGGCACCCCCGACACAAGCCCCCACCGACTGGGAGGCACAGTTCACCGATCGGGTCACGACATTCGGTGCGCTGCCAGCCCCGATACCCCGGCAGCATGAAGGTTCGCCTCCACTCTGGCCGATACTGAGTTGCAGGGGGGCGCGCCGGACCGGCAGGAGGACTGATGCGGGAGCCCGACCGGCGCGAGCCCAACCGTCGAGGGCGTTGGCTTACGGGTGCCCTCGCTGCTAGTGGGCTCGCTTTTGTTATGGCCCCGGTGATCGTGGCCGTGAGGATCTACGGGTACTACACCACCACGTACCGGTCATCCTTCGGGACCCCCATCGGCATGCCGTTTTTCTACTGGTTCGGCGAGGGCGTTGGCATCGCCGGAGCAGCTCTGCTCGTCGCCGCGGTCATCCGTTCCCACGGTCGCGCACCCGCAGAGGTCTCTCTATCGCTCAAATCGAGCGAGGCCAACGTCAAGCGGACCAAAATCGCAATCCTGCTCGCGCTGACGACCCTCATAGGCCTCGGATCGCTCATTTCACCCTTCGCAGCCGGGGACCCAACCTTCATCGAGGGGTCGTTGGACGGATACGCAGGCTATCTAGCCTTGTCCCTCGTTGTGCTCACAATCCTGGCGGCCGCCCTCGTGGTCGCCTGGGCCTCGTCAATCTTTCGCTCCTGAGATTGGGGGACTGAGATTGGGGGACTGAGATTGGGGGCCGATGCGATGTGGCGTTCGGTGCACGGAGCGGTGGGGGCAGACGTCACAGCTGATCCATCCACGAGAGGCTGCGGGAATGCTGAACAATGACGGCCCACCGGGTGTGTCAGACGGCCCAGGGTGCTCGCAGCCGCGACTCGCTCCGCCAGCTTTCTGGTTCATCGGGGTGATCAGTGTTCTCGCCGGGTTCGAGTTCGGATGGGCCGACGTGCGGCGGGGATAGAGAAGCAGGGCGATGCCGGCGACTTCCTCTTGGGACTCCTGATGCTATGCGCATCAATTACCGTTGTTGTCGTCACCGTTTGGTGACAGTGGCGAACGCGTATCCGCCGCGGCCGGTAACCCCGCCTGCCGAAGTGGGGGCCATCGGCGCAGGCGTACTCGCCCAGTCTTAGAACTCGCAGTGCTGCCGGCGTGGCTCGCGGCCTGCTTCGTCGTGTTCTTCGTCCTGGGCACTGCTGACCCGCGATTGCTCGGCCGGCGGCTGCGACGGACCGGGCAGCTCGACAGGAAGCGCTCCTCCTGAGGTCGGCGCGATTGAGTGCCGCACTGGCGCCGCCGTTTCGCGTCAGCCGATGAGGGCAAAAGGCTGCGATGATGCGGGCATGGGCGTGCGTTGGTCGTTCTCGGACCGTCACGGCGGAGTGGGGGTCGCGCCGTACGACTCGTTGAACATCGCGCAACACGTCGGCGATGACCCAGTGGTCGTCGCGACGAACCGGCAGCGGCTCGCCGGCCAGCTCGGGTTCTCGCCGCTGGCGCTGATCTTCATGAACCAGGTGCACGGCGACAGAGTCGTGGTCGTCGATGACTCAGCGGCGCAGCTCTCGGCTGACCCCGAAGGTGTCGACGGGATGGTCACGACGAATCGTGGCGTCGGCCTGGTGGTGATGGTGGCGGACTGTGTACCGGTGCTCATGGCCGACGCGGACGCCGGGGTGATCGCCGCCGTCCATGCCGGCCGGCCGGGGGTACGCAGCCAGGTCGTCCTGCGGGCGCTCGAGGCGATGGCACGTCTCGGGGCCTCGCGGTCGACCACCGTGGCGTGGCTGGGGCCTTCGGTGTGTGCGGGCTGCTACGAGGTCCCGGCCGATATGCGCGCCGACGTCGCGTCCGTCGTGCCGGCCAGCTGGGCGACGAGTCGCGCCGGTACTCCGGCTCTCGATCTGCGGGCCGGGCTCACCGCCGACCTGGTCGGGGCGGGCGTGACGGTGACATCGGTCGGTCCGTGCACCGCCGAGTCGCCGGACCACTTCTCGTACCGGCGCGACGGGACGACGGGTCGATTCGCCGGCGTGGTCTGGCTCGAGCCGTGACCGCAGGTCCGGCAGCGCCTCGCCAGCTCTCGTCACCCGAGCGGGTCGAGGAGCTGACGGACAATCTCACCCAGGTACGGACGCGCATCGCGACCGCGGCGACGGCCAACAGAAGGTCCCCGGCCTCGGTGACCCTCGTCGTGATCACGAAGAACTGGCCGGCGTCCGACGTCCGCGTGCTCGCAGAGCTTGGCGTGATGGACGTGGGGGAGAACCGTGACCAGGAGGCCCGCGCCAAGGCCACCGACTGCGCCGAGCTCGACCTGCGGTGGCACTTCGTCGGACAGCTGCAGACGAACAAGGCGCGCTCGGTCGCGTCGTACGCCGACGTCGTGCACTCCGTCGACAGGCCCAAGCTGGTCGAGGCGCTCGGCGCTGGAGCTCATGCGGCGTCCAGGGCGCTCGGTTGCCTGATCCAGGTGAGTCTGGACGGTGACACGGCCCGCGGGGGTGCGCTGGCCAGCGACGTACCCGCGCTTGCGGAGCAGATCGTCGCCACCGGCGGCCTCCACCTCCTCGGCGTGATGGGTGTGGCCCCGCTGGAAGCAGCCGCCGGAGCCGCTTTCGCGACCCTCGCCGCGGTCTCGGAGCAGCTGCGGCGAGAGCATCCGCAGGCGTCCTGGATCTCGGCCGGGATGAGCGGCGACCTCGAGGCGGCGATCGCGGCTGGAGCGACTCATGTGCGTGTCGGGAGCGCGATTCTCGGTCCACGCCCCGCGCTCCGGTAGCCTCATGCTGGACGATCGTCCGGTCGATCGGCGCAGGTATCTACGGAAGGGCCCGAGTCATGGCAGGCGCGATGCGCAAGATGGGCGTCTACCTCGGCCTAGTCGAGGATGGCGTCGAGCAGTTCGACGAGTACGACGAGTACGAGGACTACGACGGCGCTGCGCGCCGGGAGGCACCCGCAGAGCGGGCCGACCACACGCGCAGCCTGCAGCCGGTCCGCGAGGAGCGGCCAGCACCAGCACCAGCACCTCGGACGGTCCGGACGGAGCCTCGCACCGAGCCACGGCGCGAGCCGCGCCTGGAGCCCCGGCACGACACGCTGGACTCGTACAAGATCACGACGCTTCACCCGCGCAACTACAACGACGCACGCACGGTCGGTGAGTACTTCCGCGAGGGCACGCCGGTGATCATGAACCTCACCGACATGGACGACTCCGACGCCAAGCGCTTGGTCGACTTCTCGGCCGGTCTGATCTTCGGTCTGCACGGCTCGATCGAGCGCGTGACGGCCAAGGTGTTCCTGCTGTCGCCGGCCAACGTGGTCGTCACGGCCGAGGAGAAGGCCCGGCTCGCCGAGGGCGGCTTCTTCAACCAGTCCTAGACGTGAAGGGCTGGCTCCTCGCGACCTCCCCGGTGGGGAGCACGGTCTACACGGTCGCCTGGATCTTCTTCGTCTTCCTGATCACCCGGCTGGTGTTCGAGTACGTCTTCATGTTCGCCCGCGAGTACACCCCGACGGGGTTCGTGCTGGTGATCGTCGAGGCGGTGTACACGGTCACCGACCCCCCACTCAAGCTCTTCCGCCGGTTCATCCCGCCGCTGCGGCTGGGGGGAGTCTCGATCGACCTCTCCTTCTTGGTCTTGATCATCTTGGTCAATATTGTGATTCGTTACAGTTCGTCCTTCTAGGGATTCCGTTCGGGCTAGGCTGCTCACGCACCGTGGCAGTCGCCGACCCCCTAGTAGCCGCTACGAATCCGACGAACGGGACCCGACCAACGATGAGTGGACACATGAACGACGAGGTGACGTCATGCCGTTGACCCCCGAGGACGTGCGCAACAAGCAGTTCAGCACCGTCCGGCTCCGTGAGGGCTACGAGATGGACGAGGTGGATGCCTTCCTCGACGAGGTCGAGGCTGAGCTGACCCGCCTCGGTCGCGAGAACGAGGACCTGCGCACCCGCTTGTCGGCTGCGGCGCGCCAACCGAGCGCTCCGCCGGCTGGGCCCCCGGTCCAGGCTGCTGCCATTGCCGAGGTACCCCAGCAGGCGGCGCCGGCCCCGCAGGCTCCGCCGCCAGCGCCACCGGTGCTCCAAGCAGCGCCGCCACCGGTCGCGGCTGTCTCGCCCCCGCCGCAGGCTCCGATCGTCGCGGCCGCGCCCCCGCCCTCGGACACTGCGGTGCGGATGCTCGAGCTCGCGCAGCGAACGGCTGACGAGCACGTCAACCAGGCCAAGGGCGAGGCGAACCGCATCGTCGCCGAGGCCCGAGCCCAAGCCGAGCGGGTCACCGGAGACCTCCAGCGTGAAGCTGCGACGCTGCAGGCCCGGGTCGAGGAGCTCAAGGCGTTCGAGCGGGAGTACCGAACCCGGCTGCGTTCGTACTTGGAGAACCAGCTGCATGAGCTGGAGCACCTGCCGGAGGCCTCGACTGCGTCAAGGCCCGCTCCGCCGGCACCCACTCCGCCAGCTCCGCCTGCACAGCCAGCTCCGCCAGCACCGCCTGCACAGCCAGCTCCGCCGGCAGCGCCGACGCAGAGTCAGCCCAGCCAGCAGAGTCAGCCCAGCCAGTCGGCTCCGCCGGCCCAGCCCAGCCAGCCCGGTCAGCCCAGCGCACCTGCTGGGGCACCGGCCGGTCCCGGGATCCAGATCCCCCGTCCGACCACACCGTTCGGACCCCCGACGACGGCGCCGGTCCCCGTCTCGCAGCCGGCTCCGGCGGCGTCGTCCGTACCGGGGCTCGAGCCTCCGAGCGGGCCGCCCGCCCAGTCCTGAGACGGTCGGGACCTTCGGCCTGACACCGAGTCCCAGACAGAGAACGGCCGTGAGGGCCGGGACCCTGAGAGATCAGGGTCCCGGCCCTCACGGCCGAAGGGGTTCCGAGCGAGCTGTTCTGACTCGGAGCTCCTGAACTCCGTGGTGTTCTGAACTCGGTGGTGCCCTACCCGAGGGGGACTCGGTCGTTCCTTGCGAGGGGGGAGTGCGGCAGTCTTAGGCGGTGCGGCGGAACGGGTCGCGCGTCGGCGGGGTGGCCATCGTGAGCCTCGCGTCGTCCACCTCGATGCTCGCGAGGGTCATGACGTGCTGGAGGATCGAGAGCGTCGTCTCGCCGCACTCGACACCGCCCGAGGTGACCATCGCGCGGTAGATGGTGACGTAGTGGCGGACCGGGGTGTCGTAGCTCCAGTCGACCGAACCCAGGTGGTTGGCGCTGCCTGGCTCGTTGTCGTACTCCCAGGGGCCGTCCCAGACCTGGATGCAGGCTGGTCCGGCGCTGAAACGTCCGCCGACGCTGACGTCGTTGTGCTTGGCCGCCTCGAGCAGGGTACGGCTCTCGCGCTCGGCGAGGACCAGGGCCGGACGGACGTGGCTCGAAAGCGCGGGCATCGCGATCGCGTATGCCTTCAGCTTGAGCCCCGTAATAGTGGGACCGCCGAGGGGGACGGGGTGAAGCGTGGTCATTCCGACCTCCGGAAGTGGAGCCGGCCGGTGTCCCGGGGGCGCCCGAAGCACTCGAACCTGGCGGAGATATCGGCGCGGGGACGGGGGGGTCTTTAGCCCTTGGCCACGATGAACCAGAACTCGATGCCGGAATCAGCGTCACGATGCCCGGGGATGTCCGTCTGCAAAGCCCCGCCAGCCTCACCGACCTCACCCGCAACTCCCGTCACGACCCCGCCCACAACCCTGCTGAACGACGTCGCGAGGACCTCGTCGGCCACCGTGGACGCATGCTCCGCGAGGGCTTCCGCGAGCTCACCGTCCGCTTGCCAGCGGAGCTCGATCCGGTCCGAGACCTCAAGTCCGGAGGTCTTGCGGGCCTCCTGGACCAGGCGTACGACGTCGCGAGCCAGCCCGGCCCGGCGCAGCGCTGGAGTGATCTCGAGGTCGAGGGCGACAGTCTCACCGCATCCGCTCGCGACGGCCCAGCCCTCCCGCGGGGTCTCGGTCACGATGACCTGGTCGGCGGTGATCTCCTGGTCCGCGCCGTCGACGGTGAGCGTGGCGACGCCGTGCTCGCGCAAGGCGTCGGCCAGCGCCCGGGCGTCGGCCGCGGCGATCGCTGCCGCCACCCGTGGGGTCGCTGAGCCGAACGTCTTCCCCAGCGTGCGGAAGTTGCCCTTGGCCCCGATGTCGGTGAGCCCGCCGACGGCTTCGCCGAGGGTGTCGACCCGGTCGACGTTGAGCTCTTGCGCCACCTGCGCCCGCAGCTCGTCCGACAGGGCACCCCAGCCGGGCGCCGCGACCAGGGCGCGGCCGAGCGGCTGCCTGGTCTTGACCCCGGACTCGGCCCGGGTCGCCCGACCGAGCTCGACCAGGCGTCGTACCAGGGCCATCGAGGCGGCCAACTCGTCGTCGATCAGCGACCCCGGCGTCCCGGCGGCCGCGACGACCGGCCAGGGCGAGAGGTGCACGGACTCCGGGACCTGGTCGGAGGTGCTGGTGAAGAGGTCCTGCCAGACCCGCTCGGTGACGAAGGGCGTGATCGGGGCCATGAGCAGCGTCACGACGTAGAGGCACTCGTGCAGGGTGGCCAGCGCCGCCGGGTCGCCGGCCCAGAACCGGCGCCTGGACCGCCGGACGTACCAGTTGGACAGGTCGTCGACGTAGCCGGCGAGCAGGCGGCCCGCGCGCTGGG
>JANYIP010000241.1 GCA_025361995.1 Streptomycetales bacterium
GCCAGCGCGCCGAGGCGGTCCGGCCGCCGGACCAGCGCCTGTTCGCCGGGAACGCGACGCGACGGACAGCCGTCGAGAACGTGCCCCCCGACGGTCTGCGGGCGAGATCCCGGACCTGCCCGCTGACATCACCGGCGAGGAGCTGGACCCCGACGTGCGTCGGCAGCTGCGTACCTTGCCCAAGGGGTTGGCCGAGGAGGTCGCCAAGCGGCTCGTCGCCATCCGGCGGTTCCTCGAGGAGGACCCCGAGCTCGCCCACCTCCATGCGGGGGAGGCGACCCGCATCGCCTCCCGGGTGGCCGCGGTGCGCGAGGCGAACGGCCTGACCGCGTACTCGACGGGGCGCTGGGCGCAGGCCCGCTCGGAGCTGCGCGCTGCGCGCCGGCTGTCGGGTTCTGACGCGTTCCTCCCCATGCTGGCCGACTGCGAGCGTGGGCTGGGCAAGCCGGAGCGGGCGCTGGAGCTCGCCGGCAGCCCCGAGGCTGCCCGGCTGGACAAGGCGACCCGGGTCGAGCTCCGGATCGTCGCCTCCGGCGCGCGCCGGGACATGGGGCAGCTCGACGCGGCGGTGGTCACCCTGCAGTGCCCCGAGCTGCGGGACGAGTCCAAGCCTTGGTCGGGGCGGCTGCGGTACGCGTACGCAGACGCACTGCTCTCGGCCGGCCGTACCCAGGAGGCGGTGGACTGGTTCGGGCGCGCCGCACGGGCCGACCCTGAGGGCGAGACGGACGCCCAGGAGCGGCTCGAGGAGCTGGCGGGGCTGGTGTTCACGGACGCCGACAGCGACAGCCTCGACGGCGACAGCGAGCGTGTGGACGAGGGCAGCGAGAGCGCGAGCGACGGGCCCTCGTCCTAGCGGGTCGACGCCGGATCGGCGAGGGCCGAGCCGGTGCCCTCGGTCGCGTCCAGCCAGCGGTTGATCCCGACGATGTTGGCGGCGGTCGCGTTGAGATGCTCGAACTTGCCGCTGACTTCCTCGGACGCCAGGTACGCGGCGTACCGCTCGGCGGTCTTCTCCGTGACCCGCTGGACCGCGTGATCGAGATCGAGCGCGGACGCTCGGGTGTCGCGCACGAGCTCGACCCAGAGGCGAAGCTCCTCCTCGGCCCGGTCGAGCGACCCCTGAACGTCCAGGACAGGTCCGAAGTGGCTGAAGAGCAGCCGCTGCGGCCGTACCTGCCGAAATTGGTCGAGCGACGCGATTGCCAGGTCCAGGTCGAAGTCGGGCGGCGGGGTCGAGGGCCGCATGTCCTTGGTCTCGGGGATGTACACGCCCGCCGCGTCCCCGACGTACAGGTCGCCGGTGGTCGAGTCGACGAGGCCGACGTGGTGCTGCGCGTGGCCCGGCGCGTGGAAGGCGGCCAGCGAGCGGCCGCCGCCGAGGTCGACGGTGCCCTCGTCGCCGAGCGCACGGACGCGCGCGGCATCGGTCGGCAGCAGCACGCCGAAGACGTCGTCGAGGACCCGACCGAAGACCCGTCGGGCGCTGGTCATGAGGCGCTCGGGGTCGACGAGATGGCGGGCGCCACGTTCGTGGACCACCACCTCGGCCCTCGGGAAGTGCCCGGCGAGGGTGCCGACGCCGCCTGCGTGGTCCAGGTGAATGTGCGTCACGACGAGAGTGCCCAGGTCGGCCGGGCCTAAGCCGAGGTGCGCCAGTGCGTCGATGACCACGTTCGCGGACGTCGCCGTGCCGGTCTCGACCAGGCAGGGCCGGTCCCCGCGGATCAAGTACGCCGAGGTGATCCCTGCGTAGCCGGACATCTGGGTGTCGATCGCGAAGACGTCGTGGCCAAGTTCGCTGATGAGGTTGTCCACGCCACTGCCCCTCTCGCGAGTTGTCCACAGGCCAGGAACTCGGTCTGTTCCTGGAGGGAGTTTCCCCGGCATGGTAGGCGGCGATGGATGAGGCGCTGCGACCAGTGGTGCCCGTCGAGTCGCCCGCAAGCGCGGCGAGGGGGTCGGGGGAGCATGTCAGTCGGTGTCGAACGTCCTCAGGACCAGGCCGGTCCGCGGCTTGGGGCCAAAGGACGTGCTCTTGCGTGGCATCCGCACGCCCCCGGCGGCGAGCGCAAGCACGGACTCGACAGTGACCGGTGCGAGCAGCACGACCAGCCCGGCGGTCCGCTCCGCCGAGCGCACAGCGCCAGCGACGTCGTGGTGATAGGTCACCCGGTCCTCAGGGACACTCCACAGGTGGTCGAGGAGCACGCGGTGCAGCACCGCCGTGTCCAGGTGGCGCCACTGGGCCGGCTGGTCGCGCGCGATGACGGCTTCCACCGCCGCGGGGTCTGCGACCGTGACCCTGACTCCCCGCAGCTGTTCAGAGCCGGGCCTTCCGTCGAGCAGCAGGATCTCGCCCGGCTCCAAGGCAGCTGCCGCGGCCTGGGCCGACGGCACGTCCACTCGTTCGGCAGCGAACATCGGGCCAAGGCCCGGCGCTGCGCTCAGTGCCTCGTCGAGTGTGAGTCCAGCCACCGCACGGTGGATCGCACCAACGTACGGGGGGTGGGCACGCAGGTCGACGAGCAGAGCGAGGCCGCTGTCCCAGGGCCCGGCCCCGTTGGTCAGGTCGCGCTCGGCCTGGAGCGCCCGATAGGCCGCATACCGGTGGTGCCCGTCTGCGATGAGAGCTTGCCGGTCCGCAAGGTCGGCGGCCACCTCGGCGAGGTCCGCGGTCTCGGACAGCTGCCAGAGCCGGTGAGTGAGGCCGTCCTGGGTGCGTGCGACGACGAGCGGTTCGGTCGCGGCGAGTCGAGCCAGGACCGCCTCGGTGGGCCCGTGCGCTCCGTCGTACATGAGCAGGATCGGCTCGACGTTGGCCTGGGCGGCGCGCATGAGCTCGAGACGATCGGCGACCGGCCCCGCCATGACGTCCTCGTGCGGCAAGATGATGCGTTCCGACGGGTCGCGCAGCCCGACGTTCCCGAGCAGTCCCCGCTGCAGGACGGCCCCGTCCCGAGCCTGCTCGTACACATAGAGCCCGGGCAGCTCGTCTGCGCGCAGGACGCCCTCGTTCAGCCACCGTTGCAGCGTCGAGGCCGCGTGCTCGTAGCGGCTCTCGGTCCCGCACTCCTCGTCCCGCGGCAGGATCAGGCGTACGACGTTGTGCGACTCGTTCGACTCCAGCGCCAGGACGGCATCCGCGTCGAGCACGTCGTACGGCGGGCTCGTCACCGCCGCGAGGTCGCCGACCGCAGCCGGGTCGTACCGAACCCCGCGGAAGGGCTGCAGGGTCAGGCCGCGCCCGGGGACGTCGACGGGCGCATCCTGCGCCTGGTCGGATGGGGTCACGGTCGGCATCGTACGGTGGGGCTGCTGCGCGCCGCGTCTACAGCGGCGCCGCGGTGTCCGGCACGCGGTTCGTCCCCTAACACTGATCGGAGGATACGGTGACGGCCCCCGAACGAGGAGAGCCCGCTGCCGTGCCCGGCACTGTCGAGGAGCCCGAGCTGATCACCGGTGATGCTCCGGACAGCCTCGCCGACCTGCCGTCCCTCACGGGGCAGGCTCGGGTCTGGTTCGACCGGGCAGCTGCTCTGCACAATGTCGGGCGACCGTCTCAGGCAGCCGAGCTGCTGTGCCGAGCGCTGATGCTCGAACCCACGTTCGCGTGCCTGCGGGAGGCTCTCGGGCGGGCCCAGTTCGATGCCAAGCAGTTCCTGGCCGCACGCATGACTTTCTCGGCGATGACGGCGCTCAACCCGCTCGACCACTACGCGCACTTCGGGCTGGGGCTCACCCATGCGGAGCTGGGCGACCCGGCCTCGGCCATCGGACAGCTGGAGCGGGCGGTCGCGCTCGCTCCCGACGAGATCAGGTACCTGGTTGCACTGGAGCACGTGCGGGTGGCCGCCATCCTTGACGCTGGAGCGAAGAAGTCATGACTGACCATGGTTCGACCGGCCGCGGCTGGTTGCTGGAGGCGGTCGCGCCCCTGGTCGACAGCTGCGACGTCGCGCTGCTCGACCTTGACGGCACGGTCTACGTGGGGGCTGATGTCGTGCCAGCGGCGCCCTCGGTGCTACGAGCGCTCCGAGCGGCCGGAGTGCGCCCTGCGTTCGTCACCAACAACGCCTCCCGCCCACCTGCGGCCGTGGCGGACCACCTCACCACGCTCGGTGTGGACTGCGACGTCGCCGAGGTCGTCACCTCGGCGCAGGCCGGTGCGGCTGTGGTCGCCACCCGCGTGCCGGCTGGGGCCAAGGTTCTGGTTGTGGGCGGTGCCGGAGTGCGCGAGGCGCTCCTGGAGGTCGGGCTGACACCGGTGAACCGGGCAGACGAGGGCCCGGTGGCGCTGCTGCAGGGGTGGGCGCCTGACCTCGGGTGGTCGCACCTCGCCGAGGGCGCGTTCGCCCTGGCCGCGGGCCTGCCGTGGATCGTGACCAACACCGACCTCACGCTGCCGACGGACCGTGGCATCGCGCCAGGCAACGGCTCGTTCGTCGCGCTGCTCGCACGGGTGAGTGGACGTGTCCCGGACGCGGTGGCCGGCAAGCCCCAGCCGCCGTTGCTCGAGCAGGCGGTCGCCAAGCTGGCGGCGCTCCGCCCGCTCGTGGTCGGCGATCGGCTCGATACCGATATCGAGGGTGCGGCCGCCGTGGGCCTGCCCAGCCTGCTGGTGCTCAGCGGCGTCACCGACGTACGTGCCGTACTGGCTGCACGCCCCGACCATCGACCGACGTACCTGGCGGCTGACATCGCTGGGCTGTTGCGGTCGCACCGGTCGCCGACGCGCGAATCCGACGGCAGCTGGTCCTGCGGGAGCTGGAACGCGAACGTTCTCCGTGAGCGAGAGCTGGTTATGGTCATGAGCGACGCCGATGCTACGGCCCCTGAGACGGCCCCTGAGACGGCCCCGGAGACAGCCAAGGACGGTGCCGACGCTTTGCGGGCCGCTGCAGCTGCGATCTGGACGGCCGCCGACAACGGTCTGGACGTGCAGGTCGACGACACGGTCCTTGCCGCTCTCGCGCGCTCGGGGCGCGCGATGGACGAAGGCAAGGCGAGTTCAGCCGAGCAGGGTCCGTAGCTTGAACACATCGCGCATCGAGGCGTTGAGCTTCAGCCGGCCGGTAGCCCAGGCGTGCGGGAAGCTGAGCGTCCCGTCCACCAGGTCGATGAGGTCGTCGCTGGAGCAGGTGAGACGGATCTGCGCCGGTTCAGTCGACACCCGCGTGGTCAGGTCGACGAGCTCGCCGTCGCTGAGGCGTCCGCTGAGCACCACGTCGAGATCCGAAATCCGGCAGCTGATGGTGCGGTCCTCGACGTGCGCGCGCACGTCGTCGCCGACGTGGGCGAGGCGCGTTCCGAGTTCTTTCACCGCGGCCCGGCACGCCGGGAGGTTTGCCATCGGGGCAACGTCTCCTCTCTGGTGGCGTCTGCTCGAGTCGGCAGCCTCGCTCGCGGACGCTACCGCAGCCGGTCGGAAGGCGAGCGCAGCTCACCTGCGGACGGGCCCTGCGGACGTACGACGACTCGCTCCCCCGGGAGGGTAAGTTGGCTGTCTCCGAACCGCGATCCGAAGGGGACCCGATGGCGTTCGACGCACTGCGCGGGTACGTCCAGCTGGCGAACGGGCTGACGGACGTCACCAGGCAACGCGCCCTGCAGGCCGCGAGGCAGATGCTCGACCAAGGCGGCGACGTGGTCGACCTGGCAGTCTCGACGGCGGTCTCGGGTGGTGTGGCTCGGCAGGCACAGGCCCTCGCGGAGGACCTTCTCGCCACGAGCCGCACGAACCGGGATCTCATGATCGGGCTGATCCGTACCGAGGTCGAGCGGGCTGTGGCTCGGCTCGGGCTCGTCGGGGCTGACGAGCTGGCCGCCATGATCCGCGTCGTCGACCGGCTCCAGAGCCAGCTGGACGCGGCGATCGCCTTCGGTGGTGACCTCGTCCCGTCTGGGGGGGACTCCCGGCCGGCTGTCTCGGCGCCGAGCCGTACGACATCCCGCAAGGTGCCCGCGAAGAAGGTCCCAGCGAAGAAGGTCCCAGCGACCAAGCCTGCGGCCAAGAAGGTTCCAGCCAAGAAGTCCGCAGCGAAGAGGTCGTCCGAGTGATCGATGAGCAGCTTGCGTCGGGGGACGACTTCGCGGAGTTCGACGACTACGCGGCCGCCACCCCCGATGCCGCGGCGAGCCAGGACCAGCCAGCCGACCCCGACGATGTGACCGGGCACCTGCTCCCGCCGAACACCGGCAACGCGAGGGTCGACGCGGCCGCGGCCGCCCTGGACGAGCTGGACGAGCTCCCCACCGCTGGGCACGCGGACGTCTTCGAGGACGTCCACCGGCAACTTCAGGGCGCCCTCGCTGACCTCGACGGGGGCTAGTCCGTGGTGCGCCGGGCCAGGCTCGACGCGGAGCTCGTTCGACGGGGCCTGGCTCGCTCCCGCGAGCAGGCCCAAGAGCTCGTCGCAGCGGGTCGGGTGAGCGTGTCAGGAACGCCGGCGTCCAAGCCGACCACGCAGGTCGAGGAGGGGACGTCGATCCGGGTGACCGTGGACATCCACGACCCCGGGTACGCCTCGCGCGGCGCGCACAAGCTCGTCGGCGCCCTGGCAGTCTTCGCGGCCGCTGGCCTGGACGTGAAGGGTCGCCGCTGCCTTGACGCCGGCGCCTCGACCGGCGGCTTCACCGACGTGCTCCTGCGCGCTGGAGCTGCGTCCGTGATCGCGGTCGACGTCGGCTACGGTCTGCTCGCCTGGCGGCTGCGTACGGATGAGCGGGTGACGGTCATGGACCGTACGAACGTCCGGGCGCTCGCGGCGGCCGATCTCCCGGGCGAACCGCCGGACCTCGTCGTGGCCGACCTGTCGTTCATCTCGCTCGGCATCGTCCTGCCGGCGCTGCGGCGCAGCACTGCCCCGGACGCGGACTTCGTCCTGATGGTCAAGCCTCAGTTCGAGGTGGGCCGCGAGCGCCTCGGCAGCGGCGGCGTGGTCCGCGAGCCGGCGCTGCGGGCTGAGGCTGTACGTGCGGTGGCTGCATCGGCGCAGGATCTCGGCCTCGGAGTACGTGCAGTGACGGCGAGCCCGCTGCCCGGCCCGTCGGGCAACGTGGAGTATTTCCTCTGGCTGCACGCGGGAGCGCCGCCACTGGATGACGCCGACCTCGACCGTGCGATCTCGGAGGGCCCGCAGTGACCGATCAGGGGCAGAGCGCGTCAGGGACCGGTGGCCGCGCCGTACTGCTCGTGACGCACACCGGCCGGCCCGAGGCGACAGCGTCCGCGCGACTGGCGGCGGAGCGGCTGATCGGCGCTGGCATCGAGGTTCGGATCCCCGAGTCGGAGGCTGTCGACCTTGCGCTGCCCGGGGCACACGTGGTGGCGGGAGCCCCCGGCGCGGCAGCCGGTGCCGAGCTCGTGATGGTCCTCGGCGGCGACGGCACCATCCTGCGCGGCGCCGAGTTCGCCCGGGGGAGCGACGCCGCCCTGCTCGGGGTCAACCTCGGCCACGTCGGCTTCCTGGCCGAGGCCGAGGAGGACGACCTCACGGCTGTGGTCGACAGGATCGTCGCCAAGGCGTACGTGGTCGAGGAGCGCATGACGCTCGATGTCGCCGTGCTGCGCGACGGCCAGGAGCAGGCACGTACGTGGGCGGTGAACGAGGCCAGCGTGGAGAAGCAGGCCCGCGAACGCATGCTCGAGGTCGTCGTCGAGGTGGACGGACGCCCGCTCTCGCGCTGGGGGTGCGACGGGGTCGTCTGCGCGACACCGACGGGTTCTACGGCGTACGCGTTCTCGGCGGGCGGGCCGGTTGTCTGGCCCGAGGTGCAGGCGCTGCTGATGGTCCCGCTCAGCGCGCACGCGCTCTTCGCCCGACCGCTCGTCGTGGCGCCGACGTCGGTCCTCGCGGTCGAGCTGGCGGAGCGCACTGCGGACGGCGTGCTGTGGTGCGACGGCCGGCGGACGGTGGACCTGCGCCCGGGCGACCGCGTCGAGGTACGCCGCGGGGCCGAGCCGCTGCGTCTGGCGCGGCTGCAGCACCTCCCCTTCACTGACCGGCTTGTGCGGAAGTTCGACCTGCCGGTCGACGGCTGGCGAGGGCGGTCGAGCCGGCTGTGATCTCCGAGCTGCACATCCGCGGGCTCGGCGTCATCGAGGACGCCGTCCTCGAGCTGTCGCCTGGCTTGACGGTCGTCACCGGCGAGACCGGGGCGGGCAAGACGATGGTGGTGACCGGGCTCGGGCTGCTCTTCGGCGGCCGCGGCGATGCGGGTGCGGTCCGGACCGGAGACACCCGGGCGATCGTCGAGGGCCGTGTCGTCGTCGGCCTCGACTCACCGGCGATCCGCCGTGCCCTCGACGTCGGGGCCGAGCTCGACGAGGGCGCGCTGCTCCTGGCCCGTGCAGTGTCGGCGGAGGGTCGCAGCCGGGCCTGGGCGGGCGGGCGCAGCGTCCCGGTCGGCGTGCTCGCCGAGCTGGCCGACGACCTGGTGGCCGTGCACGGGCAGTCCGACCAGCAACGGCTGCTCCAGCCGGCGAGGCAGCGCGCCGCGCTGGACCGGTACGCAGGGACACCGGTCGAGAAGCCGCTGGCCAAGTACCGCGAGGGTTACCTGCGCCTGCGCGCGATCGAGACTGAGCTGGCCGACCTGGCCACGACTGGGGCCGAGCGCGCGCTGGAGGCCGATCGGCTGCGCTTCGGCCTGGCGGAGATCACCGGCGTCGCTCCGCAGGCGGGCGAGGACGCCCGGCTCGACACCGAGGCCGAACGACTGGCCAACGCCGACGAGCTGCGCCAGGCCGCCGAGCTGGCACATGCGGCCCTGCTCGGCGACCCGACCGACCCACGCGGCGGCGAGGGGACGGACGCGCTGACGCTGCTTGCGGCCGCCCGCAGAGCCCTCGACCAGGTACGTGTCCACGACGCGCAGCTCGGCGGCCTCGCCGACCGGCTGGTCGAGGTCGCCGCCCTGGCTGCCGACGTGGGCGCTGACCTGGCGTCGTACTCGGACGGGGTCGATGCTGACCCGGTCCGGCTCGCGGCGGTCGAGGAGCGGCGGGCGGCACTCAAGAGCCTGACCCGCAAGTACGGCACGGACGCCGCCGCCGTGCTGGCCTGGGCCGAGCGGGCGACGGGACAGCTGGCGCACCTCGAGGGCGACGGTGAGCGGGGCTCCGAGCTAGAGCGGGAGCGGGACGAGCTGCGCCGCCAGCTCGGCGACCTCGCCGGTGAGGTGTCGAGAGCCAGGGCTCGCGCCGGCGCTGGCTTCGGAGCCGCCGTCACCGCAGAGCTGGCTGACCTGGCGATGCCGCACGCGGTCGTCACCGTCGACGTGTCAACCTCCCGCGACCAGGACGGGCTCGACGTCGACGGCACCCGGCTGGGCTTCGGTCCGCATGGCGTCGACGAGGTGGAGCTCCTGCTGGCCCCGCACCCCGGCGCGCCGGCCCGGCCGCTGGCCAAGGGCGCGTCCGGGGGCGAGCTGTCCCGTGTGATGCTGGCGGTCGAGGTCGTCTTCGCGGATGCCGACCCGGTGCCCACCTTCGTGTTCGACGAGGTCGACGCAGGAGTCGGCGGGAGGGCAGCAGTCGAGGTGGGCCGCCGGCTTGCCCGGCTGGCCCGGTCGGCCCAGGTGCTGGTCGTCACCCACCTGCCGCAGGTCGCGGCCTTCGCGGATCAGCACCTGGTGGTCGAGAAGGCCTCCCACGGCACCGTCACCCGCTCGGGGGTGACGGCCCTGGACGGTCCCGGACGGGTGGCCGAGCTGACCCGGATGCTGGCCGGCCTGGACGACTCCGAGTCCGGCCGCGCGCACGCGCAAGAGCTCCTGGTGGCGGCGGCGACCGCGAAGAACTCCTAGGCCGGCACGCTTTCACCTCGGCTCGAAGGTGTGTCGCTGCCGTGACGGGT